>NZ_QSQJ01000046.1:0-3863 GCF_003436715.1 Prevotella sp. TF12-30
ATCCCGCTTGAGAAAGTAGGATGGGGGATTTCTGTTTATCTGTTATTCAAGTACTGAAATGGGTTTGGAATATCAGTTAGATAATATTTCCTGTATTTTCTCCTCTCCGATATTCAAAGTCTTTGCTATCATTTCTGCATTCATGCCCGACTTCGATAATGCCAAGACAGCTGCGCGCAAGGATGCATCCTTCTCTTCAAGTGATGCCTTCTTCTCTTCAAGTGCCGCATCCTTCTCTTCAATTGCCGCTTTCTGCTCTTCAATTGCCGCATCCTTCTCTTTAATCGCCGCCTTCTGCTTTTCGAGTTCTTTTTTCTGCGTCATGATAGTAGTATCCCTGTCTTCCAGGGCCTGGAAGAACTCATCCTCTGCATTCATCCTGTTTCTGATGTCAGGATTAGCCGCCGCCGACTGGAGACGATGGAGTATATGCGTCATTTCGGCATCATCCCCATATTTGTTCTCATCCAACTCAAGCATTCGCTGGTCGTCCGGATAAATCTGCGACTGGTCGAATACGCTCAGTATTTTCTCCAGTCTATTGTTTACCCTTCCTCTCAGCCGCGGAATCTGGACAATGATGCTGTCATGCTGCAGACTCTCTACAAATGGGTCTGGCTCCTCCTGGTGTACTTCATTTCCCTCATAGTCATATATCTTATGTCTGGCATAGATGACGGGTTCCGTGAATTGTCCCACGTTATGCCCCAGCAGATACACCGCCACGGTAGGCAGGGCATACTTGCCCTTGGTCTCCTTGCGCATATTCTCCTTGTTGTTATACTGCACAGCCAGGTATTGGCGGAAGCGCAAGGTTTCCGTCTCCAGCCATGTTTTCTGCAATTCTATCAGAATCAGATTCTTACTGCCGTCATCTTCCAATACGGTTGCAGCAAAGTCAACACGAAACATAGAGATGGCATCACGGGCAATATTGGGATACTCATGACGACGCATTTCTACAGCAATCACCGTTTTCTGCAAGAGTGCAGAAAGCAGAGTCTTGGCTATTCGCTCATCTTCCATCATATACTTGAAGACGGCATCGTAAAGTGGGTTGGCTACGTATATCATCATATTCTATCCTCCATGATTAATTAAATATATATGCAAAGATACGCTGAATATTTGTAACCTCCAAATTTTTAGGCAGTTTTTTTGCTTTATTCCGAGAATGCTTCGCTTACTTACTTCTGCCGAGGCTGGATCTCGTAGGATGGATTGTTGCGGATCTCCCAGCGGTCGAGCTTAGTGCCGTTGGTCAGGATCAGCTTCTCCTTCTGGTAGGTTACGATGGTCTGGGATGGCAGGCTCACGCGGTCATCGCTCGCAAAGCTGCGGATTGGCTGAGAGAAGTCTCGCTTCTGGATATCAGCCAGAGTGTATTCTGCCAGCTGCATCTTGCCGTCCTTCTCCATCGATACGAAGAACTTCTCCTTGTCGTCGGTCTTCGAGATGGAACGGATTTTCTCTGTTGCGTTCTGGGTAATCTTGACTGGCGCATCTCCCTTCTTCTCAATGATGTCCTGCACCTTCCAGGCATAGATGGTACCTGTACGAGGGATGAAACTGTAGAGCGAATCGCCTATCGCTTCCATATCATAGGATTCAGACTGCGGCTCAAACTTGCTGCCGATGAAATTGCTGCCTGTAGCCAGCTTGGCATAGACATTGTTGTTGCTGGCAGCATTCATATCCAGCGCCTCACGGTCGAAGACCCTGATATTCTTCTCCTTGGAATCTCTTACGAATACCAGGCGAGGGGTGGCGCACACGCATCCTGCCCAGGAAACATTGCTGGCTGACCAGGAACCGGTGCCCAGACGGCTGAGATACTTGCCCGTCTTCTTGTCGAAGATCTGCACCTCTCGGTTGTCGCCGGCTGCCACGAAGAGGTGGTCGCCCTCGACATATACATCCCTAGCCAGGGTGCGGTCGCCATTGCTCATACTGCGCTTCAGCTCCAGCGTTTCTGCATCGAATACATCGATGCATTTGCCGGCAAAGTTGGCTACATACAGTTCTTCGCCATCGCTGAAGAGATTTACGGCATTCAGATCTTTGCCACCGATGTTCTCGGAAGTGCGTGAGAGGTAGCCGTCGAGGTAGAAGTGGTCAGCCACCTTGATGGTATCCACCGGCTGCGGCACAACTCGGTCTTCTGTAATCTCTCTATATTCTGTCTGGTCGCAGGATGCCATTGCCAGCATCATCAGTCCTGCGCTGATCATCATTACGTCTTTTCTCATTTTTCTTTTTCCTCCTTACTTCTTGTTGTCCTTGAGCGGATTCTCGGTGAAGTACTTCACCAGTCGGCTCTTCTTGTAAAAACTATTGATATTCTTCTGCAATACGGCATCATCCTGGAAAATCTGCATGATGTCGCAGTCACGATACTGTGCATTCTCCGGTTTGTGGAAGCCCAGCAGGTTGCGGTCGGTATAAGGCAGGTCGCCCTTCTTGCTCAACCACATGTGCAGCTGCCAGATGAACTCTGTCCAACCTACGTTCACGCCTTCCGGAGTCTTTGCTGCATAGGTCATGTTACTGTTGTGACCGTAATCCATGCAGTGCATGAACTCGTGGGTGATCGACTCCCATCCGCTGAAGGATGCATAATGGCCGTAGAAGTTCCAGTCGGTAATGCCCCAGGTGGCACCGCCGCCCAGTCCGCCATAGGCAGGTGAGGTCTGTCCGAGCACGAAGTTCTTCTTAGCCTTGAATCTCTCCACCTCGCTCCGGTACTTTTCGGCAGTGAATGGCACCTTTTCGTTGTCGTAGAGGTTGCCTCCCATCACCTTCTTGAAGTTTGCCATCACATACTTGTATTCTGGTGTGGTCATCATATAGGCATAGTTGGTGAGTATCACCACCCACTCTCGGGCATAGATAGGTCTCATCTCGCGGAAGTTGTATGATTCGCCTACGGTAGGAGTCCATCCGAAGTTGGAGAAGCTGCAGTTCCACTGGGCATCAATCTTCTGTAGCATCTTGAAGTGCTCGTCATCGCTGGTGAGTCGTGCCTTCATCTGGTTCATATCGAGATATGGACAAAGGAAGCTCACGAAATTTCCGCTTTCCTTCTTCCATACATTTCTTCTGCCAATAAAGGATGGCTTGAACGAGAAGCGGGAGAAGGCAGGAACGGTTTCGAAAAAAGCCACCGGGATATACTCGTCAGCCTCCGGGATATACATCTCGAGGGTGACGTTGGAGACGGGTTTCGCACTCCAGCTGGTGATGACGAGCGAATCGCCCACTGCCGATTTCTTCACGCTGATCAGGTTGTTGGTCTGGAAGGTGTAATCTGCCTTGTTGACGATTTCTGTTGATGGGTCGGATAGATTCAGGATGTGCTTGGCGAACTCTGCCGGCAGCTTGTCGAAAGCCACGGTGTCTTTCTTGAAGTTCTGCTGGAATGGCTGCTGGATGTCGTTGTACACAATCTTGTCTTCGTAGTCTGTGGAGCAGGAAGCCATCAGGGTCATCGCTGCCACGAGCGTAGTACCAGCTGCCAGAGCCGGAATCTTTCGATGTTTTTTCTGTTTCATCATTTTGGGTTTTTACTGTATAATCATTTACTATTTCATTAAAATATTTGTTTGCAAAGATACTGAAAATAATTTAAAATACCAAATATTTAGAAGGATATTTCGTCTAGTCCGTAGCGCCGGATATGCCCGTCCTCCGTCGGGACGCCTAGCGGGGGTAGGGCGTCTAGCTTGCACTGGAACGCTAAGCTTGTACTGGTCCGTCTATCGGTGGCCTGGCGATATTGATAAAGTATATCTTCGAAGCAATTAGTGTGTCCTGAGACTGAATGAAGTCTGATATTGGCTATATTGATAGACTTCTGTCGTAAC
>NZ_QSQJ01000046.1:3873-31303 GCF_003436715.1 Prevotella sp. TF12-30
AAGTCTGATATTGGCTATATTGATAGACTTCTGTCGTAACTTCTAAAGAGATTACATCTTTTACTTATAATTTTCCCTGCCAGCTTGTGAAAGCCTGCAGGGCTTTTAATCCGAAAATCCAAAGATATCATATATCTATAAATATAAATACCAACTCCTGAAGAGTTGATACTTGCTTTTGTTTTTTAGGTTTACTTATCACATAAGCAAAACCCCCATCCCGCTTGAAAAAGTAGGATGGGGGGTTGCTGTTTGTCTGTTACCTTTAAGATAATATCTTATTTCAATTTACTCTGCACCCCTAGGGGAACTTCTATGGGGCTGAGTAGTTACATTATCTTTATCCAGAAAATTTATCTTTATCCCAGATATTTCATCAGGATACCGATCTTACCGGATTCTCTGAGCTTGGTGATGCTCTTCTCTCTGATCTGTCGAACTCTTTCGCGTGTCAAGCCCATCTTGTCTCCTATTTCTTCCAGACCCTTCTCGGTCTCGTCGATACCGAAGCAGGCGCATACGATCTTGCGCTCTCTTTCCTTCAGACATTTGTTGAGAACCTGTTTCAGCTCCTGAGCCATACTCTCATGATCCACGTGCTTGTCGGTACGGCTGTCGTCTCCGCTTGACATCACATCTGCCATCGAGTTGTCATCGTCTTCGCCGAATGGTGCATCGATGCTTACATGATGACCGCTAGCCATCATACTCTGAGAGATTTTATCTTCATCTACACCGGTGCGGGCAGACAGTTCCTCTACGCTAGGGCGGCGCTGGTTTTCCTGCTCAAATCGGTTGATTTCCTGGTTTACCTTGTTGAGCGAACCCACCTGGTTCAAAGGCAGTCTCACGATGCGGCTCTGTTCTGCTATTGCCTGGAGGATGCTTTGGCGAATCCACCATACAGCATAGGAGATGAATTTGAATCCGCGGGTCTCATCGAAGCGCTCTGCAGCCTTGATGAGTCCGATGTTGCCTTCGTCAATAAGATCGGTGAGTGTGAGTCCCTGATGCTGATACTGTTTTGCCACAGACACCACGAATCGCAAGTTGGCTTCTACCAATTTGTTCTTGGCTCTTTCGCCAACTCTGCCTCCCTTTCTTATCTGCTGTGCCAGCTCTATCTCTTCCTCTATAGAGATCATTGGCGCTCTGCCGATCTCTACCAGATATTTATCTAGTGCTTCACTATTTCGATTGGTTATGCTCTTTTGTATCTTAAGTTGTCTCATGATGATCCTACCCCCAAATTTTGTTACTAAACTCCACAAAGTTAGTAAAAAATGTGATAGGTTGTATTTTCCTACAACATAATTTAACTAAAAATACTTGATTTTTCGAAATTTTATCTAACTACCTCATTTTGAGAGAATTTTGTGAATGCGTCTTGATAGCCATTGAATACATTGATATCTACGGCTCCGTGGATGCCTGCCACACGGCCATCCGGGCATAGCTGCCAATATACCAGGTGGATGTCTGGCTTGTATTCGCCATAGCGGGCAATCCATATTTTATAGTTGTGCTTCAGATCGGGTGCTGCAGGCAGATACCGGTTTACGAAGATCTGACTGATGTAGAGGATAGGTTTTACGCCCGTGGCTCTTTCCACCAGTCTTAACCAGGTTCTTACTCTTGCGAAGAGAACGCCCGGACCTCCCATCTTGCTGATCTGGCTATGCGATGGCTCCAGGTCGAGAACCGGCGGGAAATCTCCTCTCCTGATGCAGCTGTGTCTGAGGAAATGATTTGCCTGAGCAACGGCTGGTGTTCTGGTGCTGAAGAAGTGGTAAGTGCCTACTTTATAGCCATGTGCGCGAGCTGCGCTATAGTCTTTCTTATAGTAAGGATTCACGATTGATTTACCCTCTGTGCTCTTGATGTAGATGAAGCGGATCGGGTAGTTTACGTTGCCTGCCACGGTCTTTCTGCTGATGTTTCCCAGATGCGTGATGCGCAGTTTCTTCCAGTTTATCTGATATCGCTTTCTGCCCTTGATGTGCTGGTATTTCGAGATGTCGATGCCATAGATTCGCTGTGAGGTATATACCAGTCGCTCTCCCTTGTATTTGTCTTTCTTCCATTCGCCCACTCTCAGAGGCTTCTTGGGTGAGATGCTGAATCCCCATCCGTTTCTTTCTCCATTTTTCCATTCTCCTTCGTAGTAGGAACCGTCGTGGCCTATCCAGGTGCCGTATCCTTCTGCCTGGTAGAGACTGTCGTAGCTGCCCGAGAAATACCCCAGTGAGTCATGGCGCTGTTCATAGTTGATGGTGTCTCGGTGGGTGGCTCCCTGCAGGGTTACGATTCCGATGGCTGTGCGGGGTGCAATGCCGTAGATACCGTCAGGGGTTGTTTCTGATGCCAGCTGAAAGAGGTGGCAGTACTGTCTGTCTTTTCTTTCATCTGCATTTGTCTGGATGAGCTTGCAGTCTTCGCTTCGTTGCTTGCCGTTTTCGTCGGTGTAGAATGCCTTATATTTAATAAGGTGTACCAATACCAGTTTGCCGTCTTTCTGGTTTGACTGGTCAGAAGGCGTTTTTCCCTGGATATGATGCAGCGAGTCGAGCATCTTCTTGGCAGAATCTCTCAACACCTTCTCGCGGTTTTCGAAGGCGCAGATTCGGTTGTATCCCAGATCCATTACGCTGTGGGAGTGGATATAGTATGCCAGTTCGCTTTCTTTCCATTTCGAATCCTTGTAGAGACTGTCGAGTGAATCTACTTTCTCTACCAGCACACTGTCTGCATCGAGTCCCTGATAGCGGTTTCGGGTGATGTCGGTATTGTTGGATGCTGCGAGTCGTCCCTGGCATGAAGGAACGAGTGCCCAGCGGTTCATGAAGGTAGCTGCCAGCGTGGTGGTATCTTCGTCGAATCGCAGCATGGTTTTGCCGTTTCTTCTTATTTCGTAGCAGCTGTAGGCTTCTATTCTGGCTTTGGCTGCCTGCACCTGTTCTCTTGTGGGATTCAGACAGCGGTAGGTCCAATATCCCAGGGCGCAAAGTAGAATGATGAATAGGACACCAGCTATTCTGATGCCTTTCTTTCTGTTGTTTGTCATTGTTTCAATTCCTCCTATATTTCTTTTCTCTCCCTTATCTATATATCTATAGTTCTATTATCTATAGTCCTTGTTTTATCTGTTGTTTTATCAGACTTCTGGATTTACCTCCAGTTCTATCTCCAGGATGGATTGGGTGTCGGGGGTGATTCTGCAGTGGTCTGATGTTCTTTCTCCGATGAGCCAGATGATTTCGCCTGCCTTGTCGGTCAGTACATGTTGGCTCATTTTCTCCATGTAGTTTCGCTTGCGGTCTGTCAGATAGTCGCTTACCAGCTTCGTTCCCTTCATACCGAAAGGTTTGAATCTGTCGCCCTGTTGGGAGAGTCGATAGGTGAGCGGGAAACTAACCTGGTCGGCATCCAGGGTGATGCGATGGCTTTCTTTGCTTGGCGTAAAGTCGGCTGTGCGAGGGTAGCGGCGGATTCTGATTCTCGTGTTTCCGGCAAGACTGTAATTTCCTTCTTCCGGAAGGCGGAAAGCTTTTTCTTTCTGCAGGTTATCCATTTCTTTCAGAGGCGTGATGAACAGCTTCTCGCGGTCGATACACAGCATGTATTCGTTGCTTTTCCAAATCTTGCCTATTCCACTGTCCTGGCTGTTCATACTTTCTATGATGCCGTCGATGGTATCACCATGAAAACCATAGCTGCCGATGAGCTGATGGAGCATGAACTCCGGACTTGCCGCCTGCATCACGATCTGCTTGCCGATGGTTATGATATTGCCGGAATCGTCGGGCTGCGATGGTACGTCCACTGCGTCATCGAGCATCATCTTAGCCTGTCTGAGGTATCTAGCCGATTGGGCGATGTTCTCCCTGGCAGCAGGGTTCAGCGTTTCCAACAGCGGAATCACATGGTGGCGGATCTTGTTGCGCAGGGCATCATCCTCCAGGTTGGTGGAGTCGGTGACGTAGTCTTGTCCCTTTTCTGCGAGATAGTCCAGGATGTCCTGGCGGCTGATGCAGAGTAGGGGGCGCAGGATGTTTCCGTTTTTGGGAGCAATGGCAGCGAGTCCATCCACCCCCGAACCTCTCAGCAGATTGAGCAGTAGCGTTTCCACGTTGTCATCTCTGTGATGTGCCACGCAGATGCCGTCGGCTTCGATGTCTCGGGCGAGTTGAGCGAAATAGCGGTAGCGCAAATCCCTGGCAGCCATCTCGATACTCACCTTGTGCTTTTCGGTATAGGTGAGGGTATCGAAGTGGATGCGATGCAGGCAGATGCCTTCACGCTCGCAGAGATCTACGCAGAACTGTTCGTCGCGTTCGCTTTCTTCGCCACGCAGGTGGAAGTTGCAGTGGGCTGCATGGATGGGCATCCCCAGGTTCTTGAGAATCAGGAGCAGAGCCACACTGTCTGCTCCTCCCGAGAGGGTAACAATATAAGAACCGTCGTGCTTCCACATTCCGTGGCGCACGATATAGTTTCTGACTATCGTTTCTATCTTGTTCATATTCTATATTCCTGAATCTTCATCTTCTGAATCTTTCTTTGCTATAATTTATTCCACCTGCCTTGAAAATCTAATCTTGAAGTTTCTTTTAATGTCCTTCTTTCAGAAACTCCTCTGCGCGCTGGAGATCTTCCGGGGTATCGATTCCCACGGTCTCAACGTCTGTGGTTCCCACCTTGATCTTGTATCCGTTCTGCAACCAGCGCAGCTGTTCCAGGCTTTCTGCAATTTCGAGAGAACTTTGTGGTAGCTGGGTTACCTCTCTGAGCACCTCCTTGCGATAGGCGTAGATGCCCAGGTGCTTGAGGTAAGGGAAGTGCTGGAGCCACTCCTCTCGCTCCTTACCTCGTACGTATGGGATGACGCTGCGGGAGAAGTAGAGAGCGAAGCCCTGGTTGCTGACTGCGATTTTCGGACTATTTGGATTCTCTACAGCCTCCATCGTGGTGAAAGCCTTGCCCAAGGTAGCAATCTGGGTAGTTGGGTCATCGAAGCAATGGCAGATGGTTTCCAGCTGGCTCTTTGCCACGAAAGGTTCATCGCCCTGTACGTTGACGATGACATCCCAGTCGCCGCCTATCTTCTCGATGGCTTCTTCTATGCGGTCGGTTCCGCTCTTGTGGTCAGTACGGGTCATTACCGCCTTACCGCCAAAAGCTTCCACGGCATTGAAAATACGCTCATCGTCAGTAGCCACGTATGCTTCTTCTAAAACAGCAGCCACCTTTTCATATACATGCTGAATAACAGGCTTGCCACCAAGCATGGCAAGAGGCTTGCCAGGGAAACGCGTTGAAGCGTATCTTGCTGGAATAATACCGATAAATTTCATAAGCTTCTTTTTTATTATCGCTTCAGAGCGATGTTGTAATTGTAATAATGTGTATTGCCGGTGATGTCTTCGAGCACCTGGATGAAAGGAGGGAACTTCACGCTCTCGCGTTTTGCGATGCCTTTGGTTTCCAGGATCATCAGGTCTTTTACTGGCTCTGAGAATGAATCCAGCTCGAAGTACTGACCTTTCCAGATAAAGCTCTTGCGGTGCTTGCGGATGGTAGCACGGTAAGGGTCTGCCTGCTGCAGCATATTCTCGTAGAGATTGGCGCTGATCTGTCGCTCGGTCTCAATCTGTTCGTTGTCGGCTACGCGCTTCTTGGTGGTGTGAACATATACGTACTTGCCACCTTCGAATCCACGGCGACGGAGACGGATCTCACTGCCTGGTTCTCCCGAAAGATAGGTCTGGACGATATCGCTGTCGATGGCGTTTGGCACTTCGCCGGTCAGTTTCACGATATACTTTCTCTCCTCCTCGATAGGTTGCGGAATACCCAGCACATTGCTGATCTCCTTGAGCACACGGTTCAGCTTGTTGTTGAAGTCCTCGTGGTTGTTAATTACTCTCAGATGTGGATGGCCCTTCCAGGCAGAAACGATTCTCTTGTCCAGTTCCCTGGCTATCTGCAATCCCTTTTCGTCAGCCTTTTCCACTCGCTGGGCGTTGTTGGCTGTGGTATAGAATTGTTCAGCGCCATCTGCGGCAGAAACCAGATGCAGTACGGCATCGTAGCGTTCACGCAACTGGGTGTTGGTGTATCCCTGCTCGGAGATGATGCGGTTCCAGAAGTCTTCTGTCAGATAGGTGGAGATATCCATCGTGCCACGGTCGCAGACGATGATGACCGGCTTGTCGATGGTTTCCGCCATTTTGGTGAAGCTTTCTTCCAGTCCGATCTGAGTCAGGAAGGTAGCTTTTTCTCCCTCGAAGAAGAACTTCTCGTTTTTGGTGAGATAGTTCATACCTGCCTGGGTGAACATGGTAGGAACCTCAGGAATCGTAAACACCTTGTATCCAAGGCCAGAGAAGTGGTCGATTATTTTTACCAGCGCAGTGGTTTTACCTGCGCAAGGACCACCGGTAAGTACAATTTTCTTAATTGTATTCATTATCTTATTTTTTGTTATTATCAGATGCGTCATGGGATGCGTCAAGCGTCCTCATTCCTTTTATGGGTGCAAAGATAGCAATAAATTCTTTAAGAAAGAAAAAAACTTTCGTTTTTATTTTGTATTCTAAATGAATTAATGTATCTTTGCAAAGTAAAACGACAAGAAATAAGACAAGAAATAACAGATGATTTACTTCATTTCAAAGAAATTAGAAATATCAGCAGCCCATTCGCTCACCCTCAGTTACGAGAGTAAGTGCAGCAGTCTGCATGGTCACAACTGGCAGATAGAACTCTTTTTCGTGGGAAGAGAGTTGAACCAGGATGGCATGGTGATAGATTTTACCCATGTCAAGAAAGCGGTGCATGGCAAGATGGATCACGCCAATCTCAACGAGGTGTTTGATTTCAATCCTACCGCCGAGAATATCGGAAGATGGCTCGTGGATCTCTTCCCGGAGTGCTATAAGGCTACGGTGCAGGAGAGCTTCGGCAATACTGCCGTGGTGGTTGACGAAGAGAAAATCAGAGGAATCGAGCATCTGGTTCCTTAAAATCGGAGCTGGTAATTAATATGTAGGAAAAATGTATAAAGTAAACGAGATATTCTATTCCCTTCAGGGAGAAGGAAGATGGTCGGGCAGGCCAGCCTTTTTTGTTCGTATGAGCGGCTGCAATCTGAAATGTCCTTTCTGTGATACGGATTTCAAGGGATATAAGGAGATGAGCGCCGAGGACATCTTGGCTGCGTGCCAGGAGAAGGGCGGCGATTGCCGCTTCATCGTTCTTACCGGTGGCGAACCAACCCTGCAGGTGGATGCGGAACTCATCCATCTCCTGCATCAGCAGGGATATTATCTTTCGATGGAAACCAACGGCACCCACGTGGTTCCTGAGGGCATCGACTGGATTACCTGTTCGCCTAAGTTGGACTTCACGGAGGGCGGCGAACTTGCCTTGAAGAAGGTGGATGAGTTGAAGCTGGTCTTTGACGGCGCCCACGAAGTAAGCAATTATGGATTGGAAGCCACCTATCAGTATCTGCAGCCTTGCGATGTGGGCAATGATGCCCGCAACCGCTTTATCCTCTCCGGCTGCATCGACTATGTGAAGCTGCATCCGGAATGGCAGCTTTCACTCCAGATGCATAAGATTGTGGGTATCCGATAAATCTCATAAGATAATTCCAAATACTCTCACAAGATAATCATTGTAAGATCATCACAAAATCATAATAAAACAACAATAATAATATAATGGAAAAAGTAAAGACATTGATTATAGGTAGCGGTCCTGCGGGATATACAGCTGCCATTTATGCAGGTAGAGCTGGTCTCAATCCTGTATTGTATTCTGGTATGCAGCCAGGCGGCCAGCTTACCATCACCACGGAAGTAGAGAACTTCCCAGGTTATCCTAATGGCGTGGATGGCACTCAGATGATGATGGACATGAAGGAGCAGGCTGCCCGCTTCGGTGCGGATCTGCGCGACGGAAGCATTTCCAAGGTGGATTTCTCTTCCCGCCCTTATCATCTTACCGATGAGCGTGGCAACGAGATCGAGGCTGATACCGTGATTATCGCTACTGGTGCTTCTGCCAAGTACCTTGGTCTGGCTGATGAGGAGAAATATCGTGGACAGGGCGTTTCTGCCTGTGCTACCTGCGATGGTTTCTTCTATCGCAAGCGTACGGTTGCCGTAGTAGGTGGTGGTGATACTGCCTGCGAGGAGGCGATGTATCTTTCTGGTCTTGCCAAGAAGGTGTATATGATTGTGCGCAAGCCTTATCTCCGTGCTTCTGAGATTATGCAGAAGCGTGTAAAGGAGAAGGAGAACATCGAGATTCTTTTCGAGACCAATACGCTCGGCTTGTTTGGCGAGAATGGAGTAGAGGGTGCTCATCTGGTTCGCCACATGGGTGAGGCCAACGAGGAGAAGTTTGATATTGCCATCGATGGTTTCTTCCTGGCTATCGGCCATAAACCTAACACCGATCTCTTCAAGGATTTCATCGATTTGGATGAGCAGGGATTCATCAAGGTGGTTCCTGGCACTGCGAGCACCAATCTTCCTGGCATCTTTGCTGCCGGCGATGTTGCCGACCCGGTTTATCGTCAGGGCATTGTTGCAGCCGGCTCTGGTGCCAAGGCTGCTATCGAGGCAGACAGATATTTGCAGCAGTTGTAAAATAACGAAATGTTTAGGTTGGTAAAATCTGCCAGTCTAAACATTAATTTAGTTAAAAAATTCGTCTGATTTTTTGTCGGATGCTTGAAAAGTAGTACTTTTGCATTCGCATTTCAGACAAAGGAAGATTGGCAGAGTGACCGAATGCGCTGGACTCGAAATCCGGTATACCCTCTTCCGGGTATCGGGGGTTTGAATCCCTCATCTTCCGCGAAACTTTTCTCCATACAAAAAAATCCGCAGAGAGCATAACTTAGCTCCTGCGGATTTATTTTTTATGATTATTTGTTTTCTTTTCGGATGGCTTTCTGGCTCCCGCTTTTCTTCTTCACCACTACTTTCTTCACCTCTTTCTTCTTCTTGATTCCGAAGAGGTCGCGCCAGCCGTTGAAATCCTTTTTCATGATCAGACCGAGACCTTGCGTGTTGAGGCTGTTTCGGGTGAAATAGCGGTCGTTGGTCTGGTTATACATGCGCACGGCGAGATTGCCGTTCGGGAAGATGAGATAACGGAGATCGAAGTCGCCGATGAAACTCTGCGTGGCATTCGCATTGTCGCGATAGCCAAACTGACCATTGAACAGCAGGCGATTGTTGAGCAGCCTTCCGCTCAGGATTCCTTCGTACTCTGCATTGTTGAAGCCTTCATCGCCCGTAGAGATATTGGCACCGAAATTCCAGTTGTTGCTCTTTACCACATTCGATAATACGGTGTTGAGCTGCTGCGAAATCGTACCGCTCAGGAAACTCTGCATCGCCAGTGAGGTCTGACTCTGCTGGTCGGCATCCTCGCTGCTCTGGTTGTTCTTGGTCTGCGCATAGAATCGCCCGATGGCGAGCAGATAGAGTACCTGCTGGTTCATCT
This sequence comes from Prevotella sp. TF12-30, assembly GCF_003436715.1. Taxonomy (NCBI): domain Bacteria; kingdom Pseudomonadati; phylum Bacteroidota; class Bacteroidia; order Bacteroidales; family Prevotellaceae; genus Prevotella; species Prevotella sp. TF12-30. The sequence goes on from NZ_QSQJ01000046.1 coordinate 13,399, forward strand.
CTTCCTGCGAATTGATGACTGAGTAGATCATCTGCTTGGCATCCGTGTTCACCGTAGGCAGGTCCATTGAGAAATCTACGCTCGGTGACTGAGGAGTGCCCGTGATGTTCATCAGACAATCTACTCGGATGTTGTTGCTGCTGAACGAACGGCCGATGCTCAGGTCGCTCAGCGGAACACCGTTCACCGTATATTTCGCCTGCAGATTCAGTGGGGCATTGTATGGATTGCCACCGAAGGCGATGGTTCCGCCCGGCATGAACTCGAAGTCTTTCTTGATTACATTCTGTATCGTGAGCTTATACACTCCGTGGTCCACCACATAGTTGCCGAACATGTCGAAGGAGCCCTTGTTAAACCAGTTGGCTCTTAGTACGCCATTACCGTTCAGCGTGATGTAGTCGCCGCTCTGAGGGTCCATCATCAGCTTCAGCGTCAGGTTAGGAGTGGCATTCACCAGGAAGTTGATGCGCATATCTGACGAGAAGTCGATGTCGTCGTCTGCATCTTTCTGCTGTTGCTTCAGACTGTCGGTCAGCTCCGGAGCGATGTCGTGCCAGTGGATGAAGCTCTTGTCGCTGATGGCATCGGGGCTCGCCACGTTATATACGAAGATGCTGCCAGGTCCCGGTTCTGCATCGATGTCGATGATGGTTTCGCCGCTCTTGCCGTGGATGCCCACCTCGCCGGTGGCATAGACGGTACCGTAGAAGGTGTTGTCGCCAAACTCATGGGTGTCGTAGCCCAGGAAGTTGTGCGCCTTCAGGGTGAGGTCGTAGCTCAGTCGGGTGAGGTGCTTGTGATGGATACCGCCGCTTACGAGTGCCATGTTGTGGTTGCGGTCGAAGATGGTATCATTGTTCAGCAGGATGTCATCCGGAATGGCGTGGGCATGCAGGTTCTTGAAACTGTACTCGGTGCCCAGCTGCTTCATGTGCATCTTGCCGGTGGCGTAGAGGTCGCCCACCAGGTTGATGTCGCTCAGGTCGCCCACCAGATTCACCTTTCCATGGGCTCTTGCCTGGATGTCGTCCATGAAACTGCCGCAGAAGCTCTCCATGAATTTCATGTTCGTGCCCTGCGCCTCGATGCCCAGGTCTATGTAGTTTCGCTTCGGCGATACATATCCGTCTATGAGCGTCTGGTGCTCCTCGCCCTCGTCAGCCACGGCGTTGATGTCTATCTGACTCAGTTCCTTGTTGAAGCTTACGTTGGCATGAAGTATTCCCATCGGACCGTGTTCGAACTCGAAGTCCTTGATGTCGAGCTTGGCGTAGGCGTCAGGATCATTGAAGATGCTCTTCACAATCGCCTTGCCTGAAGCCTTGCCTGAGAAATCCACCGAGTGGAAGTTCACGAGGTTCAGGATATACACCACATCCACATCCTTCAGCTGCGCCACGATGGAGTCTTCCTTGTTCGGGGTGGCGAGTCCGTTCACCGCCACATGCTGGTCGCCGTGGCTCACCTCGAAGTTTTCTATCTCCAGGTGGTTCTTGCTGTAGGTGATGTCAGCCGGATGCACCTTCCAAGGCTTTTCTCCGATATGGATGAGCGATGGCTTGATATCTACGTGGGCGGTAGATACGTTGTCCGTATTCTTGTAGAACTGCGCCTCGGCATTCAGCGCCCCGTGGATAGGCAGGCTCTTGGAGTGGTTGTTGTAACCCAGCGATGCCATCAGGGTGTTGTCGGCTGCCGCTGCCTTCACGTGCAGGGTAGGGCTTATGCTGCCCGCTGCTCCCGTCTTGATGCGCGCATCCACCTTCAGCGTATCGCCCTCGGTGTTCATCTGCAGGGCTCCGCCGCTGTAGTCGCTGCCGTTGTAGCTGAAGGCAGGCAACTGTGCCGTGAGGTTGACCGAGCGGTCTAGGTCGGAGATGTTTCCGTCTATCACCACCGGCTGCTGGATGTCGAGTGGCACGCCCAGCATTCTCTGCAGTATTTCGGTAGAGGCTATTTCTGCCTCTATGCTGAAGTTGTTCCTTGCCTTGTTGCTGGTCTTTCCGATGCCAGGCAGGGTAGGCAGCTTGCTTGCCAGCATGTTAGTCATGGTCTGAACCAGGGTGCCGTAGTCGTACTGTCCCTTTACGTGGATGTTGGCAAATGGTGCTTCCAGGTCCAGATAGCTGTCTGCTCCTTCGTTCTTGGCATTCACCCTGATGTCGTTCAGGGTGTAGGTGTTGTCTGCCATCTTCACGCCCAGTACGGTAGGTTGCAGATGCGCCAGGTTGAGCTGGGCTTCATACTGCTTCTTCGGGATGGAGTACTTGCCCGCCACCTGCAGGTTGATGTTTGGGTCGGCGATGGATGCGAGTCCGTCGATGAGTCCCTTGTTGTAGCTGCCGTCCAGCCTGATGTTGCGGAATCGGTAGTTGTTGAAGTCGAACAGCGGAATCTCGCCCTTTGCCACGAGATGTTCCTTGGTGCCCTGTGCGGTGATGTGTGCGGCGATGATGCCCAGTTTGGCATTGTCGAGTATCTTGCCCAGGTTGATGCCCTTGGTATCCACCTTGGCGTAGAGCTGCTTGCCGTTCTGGTGGGCGTCTATCTCTACGTTTCCTGCGTCGGTGCGCAGTACGCCCTTGGTTCCTATCTGGCTCTTGCCTTTTCCGCTGATTACACCTTTATAATATATGTTGCCCAGTCGGAGCACCTCTTTCGGAATCTTCACTTTGCTGCCCAGGTTGGCGGCTATCTGCTCCACGCCCTCGTCAGAAACCTTCAGGGTCTCTATGTTGGCGAGCCAGTGCAGCTTTCGGTTCCAGTCGCTTGCCTTGGCGCTCGCCTTGAGCAGGATGCTTCCGCTCTGGGTCTTGAAGTGGAGCTGGTGGATGCGTGCCGATGTACTGGTGCCCGAGAAGTGGGTGTCGATGTAGAGGGCATCGTTCCATTTTCTGAGGATAGGAGCGAAGCAAGCCACGTCCGACAGGGTGATGAGCGATGGCTTGATGCCGCCCTCAAACTGCAGCGTTTCGCTGATGAGCTTTCCCTTCTCGTCGGTGCGGTAGGTGGCGATGAGGTCTTCCAGCAGCAGGTGGCTCTTCGGGAGTTCCAGTTGGAAGTCGCTCAGGCGCGCCTGATGCTTGTCTGCATTCACCTTGAATCGCAGATTCTTTATTTGAAGTCCTGATTTATCGGTGAAGGCTATCTTCTTGATGGATAGATGAATATCATCGTCTGTGAGATGATGCAGTGCGATGTGTGCCGAGAGATTGCTGATGCCGATGTGCTGAGGCGAGAATACCCCCGCTGCCGATGCGATGTCGCGCTGGTTGTAGGCGATGGATCCGTGGCGGATGATGACGCTTCCGATGCGCAGGTCGAGTGGCTTGTGCTGGGTGGTATCCTTCGAGGCGAGCGAATCGAGCATGAACTGGATGTTCATGTCGCTCTTGGCATTCTGCCTGTAGATGTTGGCTCTCAAACCGAAGAGCTGTGCCGATGAAACCGAGATTTTTCCGTCTTTCAGCGGCAGCAGGTCCACCTTTGCCGAGAGTCGTGAAGCATAGATCATGCTGTCGCCTTTCTGGTCGAGCATTCTCACATCGTCGATGATGATTCGGTTGAAGAAACCCAGGTTGATCTTTCCCACGCTCACTTCTGTTCCGAATTTCTGGGCGAGGGCAGTGGCTACGGTAGAGCCGAGGAAGGTCTGTACTGGTGGCAGATGCAACAGTACGATGAGTATCACATAAAGGGCGAAGATTGTCCAGATGATACAGCTGATGATATGTTTAAATCGTTTCAGAGTCTTATGAATATTTAATGTTAATTTGCAATGGGCATTTGCCGTTAATTTGCAATCTGTGTTTGTCAAAACACGCTTGCAATCTGAATCTGTATTGAAATTTAGGCACAAATTTACTGCTTTTTTGTTACATTATCAAATAATTTAGTGATTTTTCTTCCTCGTCTTACTTTTTTTTGCTATTTTTGCAGCATAATTTGAATGTTTTCACAAAATAAAACCAGAAAATCAGTTTTAAATATAATATTTTTAATGTAGTTATGGCAAATGTAATTAAGTTACGTAAAGGCTTGGACATTAACCTTACGGGTAAGGCTTCCAAGGATGTAGCCATCCCTGTGGTACAGGCTAGCGAGTATGCACTCGTGCCTGCAGCCTTCGTGGGTGTTACTCCTAAGGTAGTTGTACGCGAGGGAGACCATGTCAATGCCGGAGATGCCTTGTTTGTGAACAAGGCTTGCCCAGAGGTGAAGTTTGCCTCACCAGTGAGCGGTCAGGTTACCGCCATTGAGCGAGGGGAGCGTCGCAAGGTGCTTTGCATCAAGGTGAAGGCAGACGCTGAGCAGACCTCTACGGATTTTGGTAAGAAAAACGTTGAGTCGTTGGACGGTGCAGCCGTGAAGCAGGCGTTGCTCGAGGCTGGATTGTTCGGTTACATCAACCAGTTGCCTTACGCTGTATCCACCACACCGGATACCACTCCTAAGGCAATCTTCGTTTCTGCCCTCCGCGACATGCCGCTCGCTGCCGATTTCGAGGTAGAACTCGCTGGCAATGAGGAAGCTTTCCAGGCAGGTTTGACAGCCTTGAGCAAGATTGCGAAAACTTATCTTGGCGTTGGAGTTGAGCAGCACAGCAATGCGCTCGGCGAGGCTAAGAACGTGGAACTCAATGTTTTTGATGGTCCTTGTCCTGCTGGAAATGTAGGCGTTCAGGTGAACAACATCGACCCTGTAAACAAGGGCGAGGTGGTTTGGACAGTAGATCCTGCATCGGTAATCTTCTTCGGTCGCCTCTTCCTTACAGGTAAGGTTGATCTTCACAAGAAGGTGGCTGTAGCTGGTAGCGAGATGAAGCAGACCGGTTATGCTAACGTGTTGGTAGGTACTCCATTGGCAGCTTTCGTTGAAGCACAGCTCAAGAGTACATCCCACGTTCGCCTCATCAATGGCAACCCATTGACCGGTACCAAGACCACCATGGCAGATTACGTAGGCGGACACACCTCAGAGATCACAGCCATCCCAGAGGGTGACGACTGCGACGAGATGCTGGGCTGGATTCTTCCACGCACCAACCAGTTCTCTACCTCGCGTTCTTATCTCTCCTGGCTCTTCGGTAAGAAGAAGGAGTACAATCTCGATGCCCGTATCAAGGGTGGCGAGCGCCACATGATTATGAGCGGTGAGTACGACCAGGTTCTCCCTATGGACATCTTCGGTGAGTATCTCATCAAGGCAATCATCGCAGGCGATATCGACAAGCAGGAGCAGCTCGGTATCTATGAGGTTAGTCCTGAGGACTTTGCGGTAGCTGAGTTCGTGGATAGCTCTAAGCTCGAATTGCAGAAAATAGTACGTGAGGGCTTGAACACCCTGCGCAAGGAGAATGCTTAGTTTTTAGTACTGTTAATTATTAAAATAATGAGTGCATTAAGAAATTATCTCAATAAGATAAAGCCTAACTTCCAAGAGGGAGGTAAGCTGCATGCCTTCGAGAGCGTGTTTGACGGTTTTGAGAGCTTCCTGTACGTGCCAAATACGACAGCGAAGAGCGGAGCCAGCATCCACGATTCTATCGACTCGAAGCGCATCATGAGTTTTGTGGTAATCGCCCTGATTCCTGCATTGCTCTTCGGTATGTATAATGTGGGATACCAGAATTTCAAGGCTGCAGGTACACTGGATGCTGCCAGCTTCATCGAGGTCTTCGGCTTCGGATTCCTGGCTGTCCTCCCTAAGTTGCTGGTTAGCTACATCGTGGGTCTCGGCATCGAGTTTGCCTGGGCTCAGTGGAAGCACGAGGAAATCCAGGAGGGTTACCTCGTCAGCGGTATCATCATCCCATTGATCATTCCTATCTCTACACCGCTGTGGATGCTCGCCCTGGCGTGCGCCTTCGCAGTCATCTTCTGCAAGGAGATCTTCGGTGGTACCGGTATGAACATCTTCAATGTGGCTGTGGGTGCCCGTATGTTCCTCTTCTTCTCATATCCACTGGCTATGAGTGGTGATAAGGTCTGGGTGGCTAAGGATGCTATCTTCGGTCTGGGTAACACCCTGCCTGATGGCTTCACTGCTGCTACTCCTCTCGGCCAGCTGGCTCAGGGCAGCATGCCTTCAGCAAGCCTCTGCGACTCTATCACAGGTTTCATTCCTGGCTGTATCGGTGAGACATCAGTCATCGCCATCGCCATCGGTGCCATCATCCTTCTCTGGACAGGCATCGCATCTTGGAAGACCATGGGTTCAGTATTCGCAGGCGGCATCGTGATGGCGCTTATCTTCCAGGCTCTCGGTATGACTCCTATCGCTTGGTATGAGCACATCGTGCTGGGTGGTTTCTGCTTCGGTGCCGTGTTTATGGCTACCGACCCTGTAACTTCAGCCCGTACAGAGAAAGGTAAGTACTTCTACGGATTCTTCATCGGTGCCATTGCCGTTATCGTACGTGTGATGAACCCAGGTTATCCAGAGGGTATGATGCTCGCTATCTTCTTCGGCAACATGTTTGCTCCACTCATCGACTACTGTGTAGTTCAGGGCAACATCTCACGCCGTGCTAAACGTGCTATTAAATAATGTAGGAGGAATGTAGATATGAAGACAAATTCAAATAGCTATACTATTATCTATTCGGTTATCATCGTGGTAATCGTGGCATTCCTGCTCGCATTCGTGTCTTCTTCGCTGAAGGCAACACAGGATGCCAACGTGGCACTTGATACTCAGAAGCAGATTCTGAACTCCCTGAACCTGCGCGACCTTGACAACGCTACTGCGGCTGCCAAATATAAAGAGGTGGTGAAGGACGAGAAGGAGAAGGACGGCATGAAGTATTACGAGTGCGAGATTGATGGTCAGAAGAAGACCGTATATTCCGTAAAGGGTATGGGTCTCTGGGGCGGCATTTCAGGCTTCATCGCCGTGGATGCTGACAACAACACCATCTATGGCGTATATTTCAACCACGAAGGCGAGACAGCCGGACTGGGTGCTGAAATCAAGGACAACCTGAAGTGGCAGCAGAAATTCCAGGGCAAGAAGATTCACAAGGATGGAGTAGAGGGCATCGCTCTGGGCGTTGAGAAAGACGCTCCTGCCGGCGACCCTAACAATGTGGATGCCGTTACCGGTGCTACATTGACATCCGACGGTGTGGATGCCATGCTCAAGGAAGGTCTTGCTAAATTCATTAAATAATTAAGCGAAATTATGGCATTATTTAGTAAACAAAATAAGGAGGCATTCATCAAGCCACTGAACGGCGACAACCCTGTCCTCGTCCAGGTGCTTGGTATCTGTAGTGCCCTGGCTGTTACTTCCCAGCTGAAGCCAGCCATTGTGATGGGACTTGCCGTTACTATCATCACGGCATTCTCTAACGTGATTATTTCCATCATCCGCAACACCATCCCTCAGCGCATCCGTATCATCGTTCAGCTGGTGGTAGTGGCTGCCCTGGTTACCATCGTGAGCCAGGTGCTGAAGGCTTTCGCCTACGACGTGAGCGTGCAGCTCTCCGTGTATGTGGGTTTGATCATCACCAACTGTATCCTGATGGGTCGCTTGGAGGCATTCGCCATGATGAACAAACCTTGGCCTTCATTCCTCGATGGTGTAGGTAATGGTTTGGGTTACGCCCTCATCCTCGTGATTGTGGGTGCTGTTCGTGAGTTCCTGGGCCGCGGCTCTTTGCTCGGTTTCCAGCTGATTCCAGAGGGAGCTTACGACTTTGGATATGTTAACAACGGTATGATGACCATGCCAGCCATGGCATTGATTCTCGTTGGATGTGTAATCTGGGTACATCGTGCCTATATTTATAAGGAGGAGAAGTAAGATGGAGCACGCAATAAGTTTGTTTTTCCGTTCGATTTTCGTCGATAACATGATCTTCGCCTACTTCCTGGGTATGTGCTCATACTTGGCAGTATCCAAGAACGTGAAGACCTCTTTGGGCTTGGGCTTGGCAGTAACCTTCGTGTTGCTCATCACCGTGCCTGTAGATTACCTGTTGCAGACCAAGGTGCTCAGCGCCGATGGCATCCTGGGTGTTGACCTCACTTACCTGAGCTTCATCCTCTTCATCGCCGTCATCGCCGGTATCGTGCAGCTGGTCGAGATGATTGTAGAGAAGTTCTCACCATCGCTCTATGCAGCGCTGGGTATCTTCCTGCCATTGATTGCCGTAAACTGTGCCATCATGGGTGCATCGCTCTTCATGCAGCAGCGCATCCTGATGGATCCTGCCAATACTCAGGCTATCACCTCTGTATGGGATAGCATCGTTTATGCCGTAGGTTCCGGTCTGGGTTGGACTCTTGCCATCGTCCTGATGGGAGCCATCCGCGAGAAGATGCAGTATTGCGACGTGCCAAAGCCATTGCAGGGACTCGGCATCACATTTATCACAGTAGGCCTCATGGCAATGGCTATGCTTTGCTTCTCAGGCTTGAAAATCTAAAATAGGAGGACTATAGATATGGGTAATACATCATTTATATTGGCTAGTATCGGAGTTTTCCTCGTGGTGATTCTCCTGCTGGTTATCATCCTGCTCGTGGCTAAGAAGTATCTGAGCCCTAGCGGAAATGTAAATATCGAAATCAATGGCGACAAGACCATCAACGTGCCACAGGGCAGCAGTTTGATGACTACGCTGAATGAGAACGGCATCTTCCTGCCTTCTGCCTGCGGCGGTAAGGCAAGCTGTGGCCAGTGTAAGGTGCAGGTGCTCGAGGGCGGCGGCGAGATTCTCGATTCTGAGAAGCCTCACTTCACCCGCAAGCAGATTAAGGACCACTGGCGCCTGGGATGCCAGTGCAAGGTGAAGGGCGACCTGAAGATCAAGGTGCCTGAGAGCGTGATGGGCGTGAAAGAGTGGGAGTGCGAGGTAATCTCCAACAAGAACGTTTCATCATTCATCAAGGAGTTCAAGGTGGCATTGCCTCCTGGCGAGCACATGGACTTCGTTCCAGGTTCTTACGCTCAGATCAAGATTCCTGCATACGACTGCATCGATTACGACAAGGACTTCGACAAGGATCTCATTGGCGAGGAGTACATCGGAGCATGGAAGAAGTTCAACATCTTCTCTCTCAAGGCTCACAACCCAGAGTCTACCGTTCGTGCTTACTCTATGGCGAACTATCCTGACGAGGGTGACATCATCACCTTGACCGTACGTATCGCCACAACTCCATTCTTGCCACGTCCACAGGTAGGATTCCAGAACGTACCAACAGGTATCGCTTCTTCTTACATCTTCTCATTGAAGCCAGGCGACAAGGTAATGATGAGTGGTCCTTACGGTGACTTCCATCCTAACTTCACATCGGGCAAGGAGATGATCTGGATTGGTGGTGGCGCCGGTATGGCTCCATTGCGTGCGCAGATTATGCACATGACCAAGACTTTGCACACCACCGACCGTGAGCTTCACTTCTTCTACGGAGCGCGTGCATTGGGTGAGGCATTCTTCCTGGAAGACTTCTGGGAGCTTGAGAAGGAATTCCCTAACTTCCACTTCCATCTTTCATTGGACCGCAAGGACCCAGTGGCAGATGCTCAGGGCGTGAAGTACTACGAGGGATTTGCTGTTAACTGCATCCGTGATACCTACTTGAAGGATCACGAGGCACCAGAGGATTGCGAGTACTATCTCTGCGGACCTCCAATGTTGATCAAGACTGTAACCGATTATCTCGATTCTCTGGGAGTTGATCCTGAGAGCATCATGTACGATAACTTCGGATAAAAGAAATCTTTCCCTTCCGGAAGACTTTCCGGAAGGAGAATTTCTGGAAAGAGAATTTCCGGAAAGAGATTATAAAAATAAAAGCGATGCTTGCATGAATTTGCAGGCATCGCTTTTTGTATATGAAAGTTTTTGCCCTTACAGGGCGACAAACTTGCGTCATGATTACCCAGGGCGTTGCCCTGGGCTAGGAGCTTCTGCCCTTTCAAGGGCGAAGGGGACGGGCTGGGTGGTGACCTTCATTTTATGAACCCCGCCAACTTTTCAAAATGTAAATGAATCAAAAGTTCCAATATTTGGTATTGAAATTTGCTAACCTATCAAATAGTTCACGAATGTCTAAACCCATATATGGGGATTGACGCTCTTCAATACCCTCAAAAATTTTTCGCCCCGCATATTCGCCAGATGGGACGCTGCTTACACTTTTGATTCTTACAACTTCAATAACTTTTCCTTTATAACACCCAAGAATATGGGTTGCAGCAGAGGCTTTTTCGTTTGCAATGCGCCAATATTTTATAGTGCAGTTGTACACACTGTCACGATACAGAGGATTACTTCTGTCATTATTCCGTAAAGCCTCATACGAGTTCTTAATGTTGACAAATATAATTTTGTCAGATTCCCTAATAGTCACCATATATGTTATAAATATATTATTATTGTTCGTTTTTGAACATATCTAATGGCTTTTGTGGTATGACATGTTCATAGAACTCTATGATTTTGTACGACTTATTTTCATACGTTCTGTAGTCCTTGTTATAACGTTGGATTCTACGGAGTTTCACCTTGATGGCGTCACCTTTTCCAAATCGTTCTCCCTCGTTTATTTTCTGCATCAGAGCATCGTCCTTTACAATCATGGAAATCTTAAAGCCATTATACATGAATTGCCATCGTGCTCCTGGTTCAAAGTTCAAGCCAACAATGACGAGGGTGGTATCTTCGTCTATGATTTTTTCGTTAGGGATGGTCTGTCCTTGTAATTCTAATTGCATGGTTATATGTCTCATTTTATGGGTTGTACAAATGTTGTGGGAAAGAACCTAAGTTGATTAAGTAGATTTCCTTTTTACTTCACAAAAGTACTTTGTTTTTATAAGATAACAAAAATTCTCTTCATTTTTTGCACAACTTTAACATCACTATGTGGTAGCGGTGCAAAGGATTCAAATCCGCTGTTCCTAAAAAGGTTGGGATATTTTTTTACGCCAGATTGCAAATACGTTGGAGTGCCAGGGTAGTGTTTTCGGTCGGAATAGCCAAAATGTATTTCCCTTAGCTTAAAATATTTGAAATTGTGTTTGGTAAATTCGGAATTTCTTCGTAACTTAGCAGCGCAAAACGTAAAGCATGTAGGAATATGGCAAAAATAGTAAATTTCTATCCTGTAGGAATACAGACATTCTCAAATATCAGAGAGGAGAATTATCTCTATGTAGATAAGACCCAATACATCGTGGATTTTCGAGAGAGAAAAATGAAGTACGTCTTTCTGAGTCGTCCAAGGCGATTCGGCAAGTCGCTCTTTGCCTCTACTCTCCAGGCTTATTTTGAGGGAAGAAAGGAACTCTTCGAGGGATTAGCCATTGCTGATTATGAGAAGGATTGGGTGAAGCACCCAGTGCTCCATTTCGACTTGAGTGGTGCCAAGCACTTTGATGCTGATGCCTTGAACAGTTATCTGAATCTACAGCTTTTGCCTTACGAGAAACTTTTTGGTAAAGGAGAAGGAGAAATTTATCCTAACGAGAGGCTGGATGGTATCGTGAAGCGGGCTTACGAGCAGACGGGCGAAAAGGTGGTTGTTATCATTGATGAATATGATGCCCCATTATTGGATGTGGTACATGAGAAGGAGAATCTGCAGCCGCTTCGCCGCATCATGCAGAATTTTTACAGTCCTCTGAAAAAGCTCGACCCATATCTGGAGTTTACCTTCATCACGGGCATCACCAAGTTCTCGCAGCTCAGCATCTTCAGCGAACTCAACAACCTCGACAACATCAGTATGTTCGACCAGTATTCTGCCATTTGTGGTATCAGCAAGAAGGAACTTACCACACAGATGAAACCGGATATAGAGGCTTTGGGAGAAGACCTCGGTATGACGTATGAGGAATGTCTGGCAGAGCTGACAAGATTCTACGATGGTTATCATTTCAGTGAGAAATCAGAGGATGTCTTCAATCCGTTCAGCCTGGTGAAGGCGCTGAATGCACGCAAGATAGCCCCTTATTGGTTTGGCTCGGGCACACCAACTTATCTTATCAAGACGTTGCAGAAGTATCACGTCAATGTGATGGATATAGAAAAGAAATCATGCGATGTGGATGATTTTGATGTTTCACCGGAAATGATGACTTCAGCGCTTCCGCTGCTCTATCAGAGTGGTTATCTCACCATCAAGAAGTATAACCCGATGTTGCATCGCTATACTTTGGAATATCCTAACAGGGAGGTGAAAATAGGTATGCTCAAGAGCCTTGCGCCCAACTATCTCTCGCCAATATCTCTGGATAATAACAGTCTGGTGGGTGATTTCCTGGAAAAGCTCTATGATGCAGATGTTGAGGGGGCGATGGTGCGCCTGAAGGCATATCTTGCCAGCATCTCCAATCGTCTGAGCAACAAGAGTGAACGTGATTTCCAGACGGTTTTCTATCTTATATTCAATCTGATGGGTGCCCACATGAGGGTAGAAGAGGATAGTGCGATAGGCAGGGCTGATGCCGTAGTGTATATGCCTGATGCCGTATTTGTTTTCGAGTTGAAGTATGATGGCTCTGCCGAGGAAGCTATCAGGCAGATAGATGAAAAGGGCTATCTGATTCCATATTCTGCCGATGGCAAGCGTTTGTTTAAGATTGGTGTTAATTACGATAGCACTCAGCGAACCATCTGTGATTGGAAGATTAGGGAAGAATAAGACAAAGTTGAGAGAAATTCCCCTGTTGAACCCGCCAGGCGTCCCGGCGGATTTGAAATCCGCCGTAAAAAAGGTTCGACCTATAAACACCTGGGGATTTGTAATCCCCTCAATAAAAGGAAAAGCATACTTCTTTGCTGCGGATTGCAAATCCGCAGAGCCTAAATAGGTTAGGACGTTTTTTAACGCCGGATTTCAAATCCGGCGGGACTCCAAGATTAATTCAAGCTTAAAAGTATGCCTGCAATGAAGAATAAAAAGGGGCTATGCCGAAAGACATGAAAAGTTGGTGACCTTCACCTTCATCTGAGTAAAAAACAATACCGGGCAAGGAGATGATGCTCCTGCCCGGTATTTTTTTAAGATGATTGGATTATTTGTTGACGTTGATTGTTGCATCTGCATCTTCCCACTTTCCAACTTCAGCTTTGAAGTTGATAGGCTGCAAGATTGCCTGGCCTTGAGCATTGTAGCCACCACCGAAGATGAGGGTGTAGATGTAGCGCTTGCCTGGCTGCCAATCTGCCCCGAAAGGAACATAGAGCTCGTCAAATGTAGTATCGCCACCGAAGAGGTAAGCACCACTCTGCTTAATCTTACAAGTAATCTTCAGATAAGACTGCTTTGCTGTAGCTGTAGCATCTATGTTACCTTTTAAATCCCATTCTGTTAATTTCTGAGGAATGAATAACATCGGTCCCTTTGTTGAAATGTTAGTAACCTCATCTGTTTTTGCCACCTTAATGCTCTCATCCATTACCGCTGTAAATCCTTTTGAATGGTAAGATATTGCAGTTGGATCCCAATCCGTCTGTGAAGGTTCTCCTTCTGGAATTGTAAATGTTCCGCCAAAATAGAAATTATGAATACTGAGTGTTTTGATTTCTACCTCCATATTTGCATATTGTGTCTTTGCTTGGAATACTACTTGAGACAATATATGCTTAAAGTTGAACTTAACAAATCCATCATTGTTTGTTTGGGTCTGATTCTTGGTCACGGCATACATAGCATCAATGTTTGGGTTATTATAATACTCGCCTTTGCTATTTTTGACATATTCATCAGAGCAAGCGTATGTTATTTGCTTTTTCTGATTTGTAAAATTCCAAGAGAAGGAAGTTGTGCTGCCTGGATTGACCGCATAAAAATTAAGTGCAGTTGTTGGCCAGTAGCGAAGTTCATTTGGATCATTATAAACCCACTTGTTAGTCTCAGTCTCATACTTGATTCTAACTCCGTACAGATGGTTATCATTCTCTTTGTCACCCATAAAGATATCACCATCTGTACCATTGTTGTTCTTATATGCGAACACATTGAAATCTGTTGTTGTCAGATTATCTGGTGTAATCGGGGTAGCTCTTGTCTCCGCCTTATTACCAACTACATGAAATCCGATAGCGTTGTTAGCTGCAGTTTCTACATTTGCAAGCTCGTTGTCTGATGAGCATGCTGAAAGCAATGCCATAGAGGCCAATGCTGTTCCAAAAATTACCTTTTTCATAATCTTATAGTTTTTTTTATCTTTTACTATTGTTAAATTTATTTTTTACTATTTCAAGTTTTATCCTTTGCTATTTATAGCTTTATCCTTTACTATTTCAAGCTTTATCTTTTACGATTAAAAGCTTTATTTTCGGATGTTAAACCCTTAACATATAATGTCCTCATTCACATCCGCCCAATCATCAACTCCTACATCGAAGCCGGCACCACCGCTGGAATTGTTTCCGCCTCCTCCGTCATTCTTGTTATCCGGAACGACGAAGTTGAAATTGATGATGAGATGCACATCACCGAGATGACCCCTTACGGGTACCGAGTGAATCTGGGCTGAAACATCCTGCTCCAAGACATACACCTTGCCATTTCTGCTCTTCAGGTAAAGCTTGAATACCTGAGGCGATTCGAGACTCTGGCAGTAACCGAAGGTGTAGAAACCGCCCTTGATCTGATTATTGGCAGTCTCGCCTCCGAAAAGAAGATTCTCCGAAACTCCATCGGGCAATTTGTCTTCCGCCATCAGCAGCGATCCTGACATCCCCGAAAGACTCGCTCGGATATCCGCCACTCTTTCCAGATTCCGGATGCCATTCACCTCGTAGGTGTAACGGCTCACCATCCTCACCGGATACAGGGTGATCACCTTCTCCGTGCCTTCTGGAATATTCTCCAGCGATACCCAGTCGATGTGGTCGCCACAGAGCCAGGAGGGAGTGGTGCAGGCTTTGGCGCTGTCGGGCGCCAGTACGCTGCGGGTCTTGGCAAGATACTCCACGAAGCTGTTGGGATTCTCCCAATAGATACCGCTCGTATCGTAGTTGTAGCAGATGACGCGATACTCGTTTTCGGGCACCTCAATCTGCCTTCCTTCTCCGTTCGGAAAATCGAAGATCCACGGCTCGCCCGTGCCATCTTTCGGAAAGAAAATCACTCGCATGCCTTCCGGCTTCTGAAAATCCTCATAACGCTCCCAGTTGAATTCCACCCTTAATGAGCGGAACGAGGAGGTGACGTAGCGGAATTCCTTGTGCTCGCACGACGAGAGTATCAGAAGAAAGAGCATCAGGCTGAGGACTTGGATGATTCCAGATCCTCTGAAGATTCTAAATCCTCTGAAGATTCTAATCCTGCTCATTTCCGCCTCCTTTCTCTCTGTTCTTCCTGCCTGAGAACTTGCGGTTGGTATTGCCGTTTCCTATCAGCCATACCAGCGAAATCTCTGCCTTGGTGGGACCTATCCAGCGGCGCTCCTTGGTGGATTGCCATACGTAGTAATCAGCTTCGGGCTTATACTCGTGATAGATGCCGCCCCAATAGCCGGCGCCGATGGTGAAGTCGATGTTCAGCCTTCGGGCAATGGGCAGCGAATAGCCGTATTCGGCTCCCACGATGTAGTTCATCTTGTCCCAGAGCGTACCTCCGGGCTTTCCGCCCATGTAGCCGCGACCTCCCGTTTCGAAGTCGTATGTGAAGATCTGACCGTAGATGCCGATGTGGTGTCCGGTGAGCGGTTTCTCCCCGGCAGCCTTTCCCCACCATTTTCTGATGGCGATGTCACTGCCGTAGGCTCGCCAGTACCAGTGCCGGCGGTCGGTCTTCCACCATCCGTACATCCAGTTGGCAGCCACCGACCATCTTTTTCCCAGATACATCTCCACTCCGATGTTCGGAATCAGGAGCGCATCGTAGAGCATGTTTGTCCGGATGTCCATATAGAAGGGTTTCCGGATTCGCTGCGATGCGATGGACTGGGTGTCGGGGGCGCAGATGGTATCTGCCGGTGGGATGAACGCTACAGCTGTGGTATCCGATTTCTGAATCTCCGAATTCAGATTTTCCGGTTTCGGAATCTCCGAGCGGTGCACCTTCTCGTACCAGAGATGCAGCTTGGATGATCGGAGCAGCGGGAAGTATTTCCTGTACATATATAAATAAGGTGTACCCCCTCGCAGCTTCTGTATCTTCTGCAGATGACTCTCCTCCGCCTGGGCACCGCTTTTCTGTTCGCTGGCTATCTGGCGCAGCATGGAAAGGGTTTCCTTCCGGTAGGGGAGTTGTGGATCATTTTCCACCAGCCTGATCAGGCCATTCCAATCTCTTCCTAAGTAATGGGTAGTTCTTAGCGAATCGGGCAATTCACCATATCGGGAGAGATAATCGAACAATACCTTTGCTCTTTTCTCAGACAGCCAACGGTTGAATTTCACGCTTCCCTCGGGTGAGGCACCGCCCACTACGAGGATCTTTCGCAATTGATAGGCAGAGTCTGCGTAAGTGATACGCATCGTATCTGCTATCCTGTTCAGTGCCGACTGGTTTTCTCGCAGGGTAGGAACGAGATCTATCTTTCCCTGTTTGAAATAAATTCTTACAGAATCCTGCACGTCCTGATGGTTTTGAGCCGCAAGGCTTGCCCCATAGAACATGAAAGCCGTGATTAGAATATTATTTCTTTTTAATCCGTACATTATTATCAATAGAGTTTTAAACTCTGTTCTTATATATCTTTTTACTTGTTTACCTATACTTTTGTTTTCGGCTGCAAAATTAGTGAAAAATAATGAATTACGGGGGGGGTGATTGTTAATAAAACTTAATTATCATACAATTTTAATAGTTTCATCTATATATAAATATGTATGGCTGAAAAAATGATATGTGGAGTTTGCAATTGAAATGTTTCTAATAATGCTATTTTGTGCGGGTTATGCTATTTACAACTCGTGATTGTTTATTGTTTCCGAACAAATTAAGCCCCCTTGTATATGGTGATACAAGAGGGCTTTCTTTAGTGATGAGAGTGTGTGGCTACATACAGCTGGTTACCCCGAGAGAGGTGGCAATAGCGGTGAGGATTGATATTACAATCTGAATGACAGTCTTCCATGTTTCCTTCTTCATAGGCAGTTTTTTTTAGTGGTTAATAATTAGAGGTTAATGATTTGTGATTAAAAATCTACGTTGTCGCCGTTGCCGGTATCTCCGCTGTCGGTTCCGCCAGTACCCTGGCTAGTACCACCGCCTCCCTGGCTAGTACCACCATTATCCTTATTGGTTTCGCCAGTGCCCGGGTTGGTGTTTCCGCCTCCCGGCGTATTCTCTTCACCGCCGCCATCAGCTCCGGAGGTATAGTCATCGTATGCCACGATCTTGGTGAGCTTCTTCAGCTCAGCATTGCTCCATGACTTCGTATTTCTTACAATCAAGTGAACGCCCAGCACACTGGCTGCGGTTACCTTCTCCCTGGTTGCTTCGCCGCGGGAAGTCATGCCGATGGAGAACAGACCGAGGTCGGAGAAACGAACACTCTTGCCATCGAGGATCAGATGCTTGAGGCAATCGAGGGTATCCATCAGCACACCGTGGATGGTGCCTCGACTGTATGGAGAGTTGTGCTCTGAGATGTGGGTAACGAAATCCTCGAAACTCATCTCACGATCGCTCACGGCAGTGGCATACCAGAGCTTCTTACCTGCGTTCTCACCCGTCTGAGGGGTACGCGTTACTTTACGATACTTGCTAGTTCCTTGTCCCATAATTCTTTGTTTTTTTAGTGGTTAATTTATTTTTTTGCCGTTTTCTGATTGGCGCCTTTCTTCTTAACGACAGTGCAAAGATACGGCTTTTTTCTGATACTGCCAAATTTCGGGTGGCGATAAGGGGCGATTTTCAGCAACCTTTCAATCTTAACTACGTTAATAATTCTAACTCGCTCTAAATTGGACTTTGATTGA
>NZ_QSQJ01000047.1:0-29727 GCF_003436715.1 Prevotella sp. TF12-30
CGTTCCAGTTCCAGTTGTTCCAATTATTTTTCAGCATATCCCTTCTACCCCTATTTTTACATATATATTTATATATTATATATATAATTAATTAATAATCAATATATTATATAATATAAAGAAGAAAAGAGAAAGGACAAGCAAAAGATATAAACCCACTCAAAATTAATTGGAACAACTGGAACAATTGGAACAACCGGAACGCAGCCCCGAGAAAATCCCCTCTTCTCTAGAAGGCATTTCTCACTCCACAACCCAATCCGTGATGTTATGCGTAGCAGCATAGTTCGAGATTTCTGCATTTGCATTTAAGCATTATCCATCTTCTTGATTGGACGGATGATAAAACCATCTTTTGGCGCCATATAGTCTGCATTACTATATTCAAGCTGAAAGAATATTTGGCATCCACCCTTATGCCGTTTTTGGGTTGAAGCAATTAACAAGCAAGGAAGCTGCGGTAAAGGCAACTCCTACCCCTACCACACCCGTCCATCCATAATGTTGCCAGAATAGACCTGAAACAAATGTACCGGTAGAACCTCCCAAGAAGTAAATGGTCATATAAACGGTATTGACCCGGTTGATGGCGGATGCGTCAAGAGCGACCACACTGGTCTGATTTGACAGATGGACGCTTTGCATTCCGGCATCAATCAAGAGGATGGCGATTATCATCCACAAGTAACTGTCATTTCCCCAAAATGCCAACAACCATGCAAACAGGATGACGCATCCTCCGACAATAGAGAAGAATCTTGCGCCATACTTTTGGATATATCCGCTGATGAAAACCACCGTGGATGCACCTGCCAATCCGCACAAACCGAGTGCTCCGATAATATCGTCGCTTGCAAAGAAAGGCTCTTGCTTCATTCGGAAAGCAAGGCAACTCCACAAGGCAAAGAACGAGCCATAAGCCAATGCCGCCCTCAACGACGCGATACGCAAGTACGGGTATTTGGAAAGTAGGCGCAACAAGGATTTCCACAGCCCTGCATAACTTTCTCGTGAACGGGCAGGCAACACGGGCAGCATTTTGTGAATCATCAGAAAACACCCAAGCATAAACACGCAAGCCACAAAATAGACAGAACGCCATCCCCATATATCGGCGAGAAAACCACTGAATACCCGTGACCCAAGAATGCCTATGAGCAAACAGGACTGTATAATCCCCACGTTGCGCACCTTGTGGTCCGGAGCTGAATTATACGACACCAACGGAATGAAGAACTGCGGCATGACCGAAGATGCCCCGGCAAGCAAGGATGCGCCCCACACCCAGTAGATGTTCGGGGCGAGTGCTATGGCAAGCAAGGCGCACGAAGAAACGATGTAATTGGTCAATATCAGTCTCTTTCGTGAAACCAGGTCGCCAAGCGGAATGACCAATACAAGCCCTGCCACATAGCCTATCTGGGTCAATGTCGCCACCATGCTGGCAGAAAAATCGCTTACCGCGAAATCCTTAGCCATGCTGCCCAACAGAGGCTGGTTATAATAGCAGTTGGCAACGGAAAGCCCGGTAGCGACTGCCATCAGCGCCAGCAGAGGCGCCGAAATGCCTTGGTTCTCCCTCAATTCATACTTCATCTTCTGCCTCCTTTCAATATGACACGATTTTCAATCCAATCAGGGAAGCAATAAGCGTGAACAGAAAGAAAAGACGGATGGGAGAGGCCGGCTCCTTGAAGACGAATATCCCTATCAAGACCGTGCCGACCGCCCCGATACCCGTCCAAATGGCGTATGCCGTTCCCAAAGGTAAAGTCTGAACCGCCTTGGCAAGCAGGGTCATGCTCAATACTGTGGAAGCCAAGAAGCCGCTACCCCACAGATAAAAAACAAGTCCTGACGCAGCTCTCGCTTTACCCAAGCAGAATGTAAGGCTCACCTCAAACAATCCTGCCAATAATAAGATTATCCAATTCATAACTATGATTTATTAAATTCAGGTGCAAAAGTAAGTAAATAATCTCTAATTGCTTTTTTCATTTGGTAAAAACTGATTTTACATTTGCAAAAAAACAGCCGTTCATTTCCGTTTTTATGTGCAATTTTATAATTTTGCACACCAAATACAACAATGAGTTATGGATATAAAGGAAATCATCAATCAAAGATATGCCATGCCGGATGCGTCTTTGGATAGATTGCGGCAATGCCTGAGTGAGGTTTCGTACCCCAAAGGATTCCGCGTGTTGGAAAACGGCAAGATAGAAAAGGATATCTTTTTTATCAAGAACGGCATTGTCCGCGCTTACACTTCGGTGGACGGGAAAGAAATCACCTTTTGGGTTGGCAAGGAAGGAGCGACCCTTGTTTCCATGAAAGGATACGTGAACGATGAGCCGGGATATGAGACGATGGAGCTGATGGAAGATTCTGTCTTATACGTATTGAAGAAGAAAAAGCTGAAAGAATTGTTTACGGAAGACTTGCATATTGCCAATTGGGGTCGGCGTTATGCGGAGATGGAATTGCTTGCCACCGAGGAACGGCTGATTTCCATGTTGTCCGCCATTGCTTCGGAACGGTACAAAGAGTTGTTAGAGAAAGAACCCGAGTTGTTGCAACGGTTGCCGTTGGGAAACATTGCTACCTATTTAGGCATAACACAGGCAAGTCTGAGCCGGATCAGGGCACAAATAAAGTGACGTAATTCGGCGGATATTCCATAGTTTTTTAATATTACTCAAAGCTCAAAGCCATGAGCAAAATTACAAATGTTCCCTCAGAAATGCGAAACTTGAATTAAAAATACAAGATTGGGATAAAGAAAGAACAAACATTCCTTTTCAAAAGGAAATAATTGCCGATTTCTTTCCTTTTTAGAAGGAAACTTTCTACATTTGCAGCCGATTGCAGGAATCGATTTTGATGGAATAGGAAAAGGGGCAAGACCATGGCTCAAAGCACCATGATCTTGCCCTTTTCTATTCTGACTTTTGCCACACCCATCTCGTTCAGCGCCGTGATGATTTCCTGCAGGCTTGCCCTGCGGGAGAAGCGGAAGTGGATGAGCTTATCCATATTCGCCTGGGATTGGAAGACTACGGTCTTGTTGTACCAGGCTCCGATGTCGCTCATCGCTTCTGCCAGCGTAACCTGATCCATATCGAAATCGCCTTCCAGCCAGTCGGAGGCTGAAGGGGAAGCCTTAGACACCACAATCTTATCCGCCTGAAGCGTGGCAGTCTGACCTGGGCGCATTTCCACTTCCGTATCGGCATTGCTCACCTTCACCTTGCCCTGCATCAGGGTTACCTTTGGGGCATCCTTGCGATAGGCTTTCACATCGAATACGGTACCTAACACCTGCGTCTGCATCTCTCCTGCCTTTACCACGAAAGGCCGATGAGGATTCTTGGTTACTTCGAAATGAGCCTCGCCCTTCAGACGGACTTCCCGGACTTCTGCATCATCGAAAGATGCAGGATATTCGAGCGTAAAATTGGCGTTGAGCATCACCTTGGTACCATCGCTCAGCGTTACCAATGTGGTGGTTGCTGCCGGGGTAGAAACCACGCAATAGCCATCGCTCAGGGTCTGCTCCACCTGCTTGGGAGAAGTGACCTCCGAGAAAAGTTCCATGGAGAACTCCGTAGGCTGAGAAATCTCCTGGGATGAACGGAAAATAAAAAGGAAGAGGCTTGCCGCTACTGCAACTGAGGCAGTAATCCAAGCCAGGATTCGGGCTTTGGAAATCTTTCTGGATGAAGATTCTCCTCCGATTTCATTCTCTATCTTTTTCCCAGACAATTCATCTTCTGCCTTCTGTAGATGTTCCTTCTCTGAAGAAATATGCTTCTTCTCGAAAGCTTCCCAAGCCGCCAGCGTTTCTTCCATCGAAGGCTCATCGCCCAGGGCTTCCCCGAATATCCGGGAAAGCCGGGCATCAGAAGCATTTTCTGAAACTTTCTCAGAAGCATTCTCAGAAACATTTTCTGATACAGAATCCATTCTATAATCCAGTTCTTGATCTTGATTCTTATCCTTATTCATGATTTTTCCTCCTAATTCTCTATGTTTGTATGCTTCATTCGCTCGCGCAAGATGGCGAGTGCCTTGGAAATATGCTTCTTCACGGTGTTGGGACTGATGCCCAGCCTGTCGGCTGCCTGCTGATAGGTGAGATGCTCGAAATAACAGAGGCGGAGAATCGTGCAGGTGGGTTCCTTCAGCTCCCTTGCAATCTGCTCTGCCTGTTGCAGCAGGCGCTCGTGCTCCTCATACTGGGTACTCATATCATACCGGGTGGCCTCTATCAGCGCCTCTACGTTGGTCTGTTCCACCTGCTGGTGCTTGAGCCAGTTGAGACAGGCATTTCTCACCGATGCGTAGAGCCAGCTCCTCCTTGTTTCCATCTGCAAGGAGGAGAATTGGTTCCACGCCTTCTCGAAAACATCTCCCACAACGTCACGGGCCTCGTTGCCGTCTCCCAAAAGAGACACGGCATAACGCACCAATCGAGGATACATTTCCAGGAATAGCTGCTTAAAGTCGTTGTTTTTCGCTCTGTCCTGCGCCACTACCTTTATATTTATTTCTTGTTGCATTGAATGTGTATCTCACATTCATGAGAATTTTCTGATTATCTGCATATCGGGTTAACGTGCGATGCGACTGCGTGCCGTTTGCCTCGAAATAATAATATCCTGTATGCAAGAGGTCTTGCACTACAAACATCACCTTGAGGGCATCGTTCTTCAGGAAGTCCTTGGAAACCCGGAACTGCATGTTACCCATACATTTCTTTCTTCCGTGTCCCATCTCTGCATTCGTGCTGACATTGCCCGAAAGATTCATGAACCACCGGTGGGGAAGCCTCAGATTGTTGTTCATACTGAATGTAAACTGAGGCTGGTTTTTGCCAAACTCGGGGATATTGAGATGATCTACATTATCATGACCGTAGAAGACACTCGCCGTGAGGTTAGGATACCAGATTCCAAACGAAGGCGCCACACGGATATTGGCTCCACAATAGTAGGAATGAGGCACTGAAGCCATCGTCTGCAAAAGCACACTCGGATGATTCACCTCATCGTAAGGCTTGTACCAGGTCATGTACATATCAAGTACATAGTTGTAGTAAGCCATAAACGACAACCACTTGTAATTGCCCGACAGGTTGAAACTGTGCTGCTTCTGAGGCTTGAGATGAGGGTCACCGGACTTGTACTCGTACTTGCTGTCGTAGTCGATGCTGCTCTGAAGCATGACGTAGATAGGACTGTACTTGTTCAGACGATAGGAGAAGGCAAGATTCAGATTATCCTTGCTGTAGCCGATGGATGCAAATGGAATCCAATCCCTGTAGCTGGGACTCTGTTCTGCCTGCAGCACATCCTTCTCGTAATAATCGGTTTTCTGGTATTCGTATCGCAAACCGGCTCCATAGTTCATGTGTCCGATGTTCAGATAATACTCCAGGAATCCGGCATAGATAGACTGGCGGATGTGGTTGAAGGCATCGGCAGAAAAGCCGCTCTGGGTGAAGTCGTTGTGGCGGTTAGTAAACATCTCTTCCGTTCCGAAGGAAAGCCTACCCTTCCACAAAGGTCCCGAGACCACCAGCTTGGCAGCATAGAGATTACTCTTCACCTTGCTCTCTGATTCCGCATCCAGCTGTCCGTCGTTTATCGCCGTCTGGGTGCTCTGGCTCACCTTATTATAGAAGTCGCCATTGAAATTGATGTTCCATTTGCCGAAATCGCCATTATAATAGGCATTCACGCTATGCGACCAATGGGGCTTGCTTTTCGAAAACAGATCTACGCCCATGCTTTCCGTCAGTTTACCATTCTCCCACACATCGGTAGCTCCCCAGCTGTGAGTGTAGTTGTTGCCTATCATGTTGATTGTCTCATAGCGCATACCCAGCGATTGCTGCTCGGAAATCTCATAGTTGAAACCTGCGTTCATAAGAATCTCTCCACCAAGGGTTTTCGTGGTTCTACGGCTGTTGAATTCCCAGTCGCTGGTAGTATGGAGCTGGGTTTCGGAATGGGCGGTGGTGTGCGAGCGTTCCAATCCCGCTCCCACTTCGCCGAAGATATCGAGTCCGCCCGTGCGGTAGTTCAACTGCACATCCTCATAGCCATGAGGCGAATAACGACCCTGTATATATTCAGAATAAAGGCTTCCGCTCAAGCCCTGTCCGCGCTTGCGAACGGCACGCAGACGGATTACTGCATTGGTCTTGGAACTATACTGCGCACCGGGAACGGTAACAATTTCTGCCTTCAGAATATCCTTGGCGCTCAATCGCTTGAGTTCGTTCAGATTCTCCAATTTCCTGCCGTTGAGATAAATCTCGGGCGCTCCACGACCGATGATTTCCCAACTGCCCGCTTCGCCCGAAACGAATGGCAACTGGCTGATCATATCTTCTGCAGAACCCAGTTCGCCTAGGATGGTACCGGATACCAGGGTAGTGAAGGCTCCGTCCTTATACACCACATTGGGGCGGGTACTCTTGATGGTTACCGCCTTCAGCTGCTGGGTGTCGGGATGCAGACCGATATGCATGGTAGGCTTGCAGGCCAGGGTCTGCGACTTATAGCCCACAAACGAAACCTTCAGCATCACATCCTTATCGGCATAAGGAAGCACGAAACTTCCATCTTCTGCCGTTACGCAACCGGCCACATAAGCCTTGCTGACGGAGGAAATCAACACCACGTTGGCAAAAGGCAGAGGCTTCTGGTGCTCATCCACCACGCGGCCCTTGATCTGTTCCACCCGGGTTGTCTTGCCCGTGTATTGAACGGCGAAATAGGTATTGTGCTCTACGAAGGAGAAAGGTTTCCCTTGCAGCACCATCTCCAGGGCTTCCTTCTGTCGCTTAGCCTGGATATTGGCGGTTACGTGATATTGGTCGGTAGCCTGATAGGCAAAGAGGATATTCTTCTCGCCCGCCTTTTCAATCTTCTTCAACACGGAAGTAAGCGTTTCGTTATGCACCTGAAAGGTCATACCTCTGCTTTGAGCAAATAGGGAAATGCTCAAGACAAGACACAGTATAAGGGAAGTCGTTCTTTTCATCATTTTTCTTGTTTTTATGATTCTACTTTGTTCATAATACAACATCCCCCTGGAATCGGGTACGCCTATTTTAAAAATTTTGTTGCAAAAATACAAAAATAATTGGAGAGAAAGGAAAAACTTTCCCTTTAAAAAGGAAATAATTGCCGTTTTCTTTCCCTTTTAAAAGGAAATTTTGTATCTTTGCGACCGAAAGTCCCTTGAAAAAGTGGCAGAACAAAGCAAAAAGTCCCTTGAAAAACGTGCATGAATTCAAGAAAAGTCCCTTGGAAAACGTGCACAGCATCAAGAGTAATACATCATAAATCATTAGAAAACAGATGTTTAAACGAAAAATTGAAAAATATCTCAAAGAATGGAAAAGTGATGAGCATAAAATGCCTCTCATCATCAAAGGATGTCGCCAATGCGGAAAGACATTCTCTGTACTCGATTTTGCCCATAAGAATTATGAGCATGTTGTGTATATTGACTTTTTCCAGCACCCAGAATACAAGTCGGTATTTGATGGTGGCCTGGACATCGATCTTCTCTGCATGACACTTTCTACCTTAATACCTGATGCCAATTTCGTATCGGGCAAAACCTGTATCATCTTTGACGAGATACAGGAATGCCCACGTGCTCGCACAGCCTTGAAATTCTTCAAGACGGATGGCAGATACGATGTCATCGGTACGGGTTCCCTGCTGGGAGTCAGCGGTTACCATACCAATGCTTCGTCAGAGGCTCCAATTCCTGTTGGTTACGAGACTATCATAGACATGTATCCAATGGATTTTGAGGAATGGCTCTGGGCAAATGGCATTAAGAAAATGACCATCGACTACCTGCATCGCTGCCTGGAAGAAAAGACTCCAGTACAAGAAGCCATCCACGAAAGAATGCGCCAACTGCTGCTACAATATTGCATTGTTGGTGGAATGCCAAGAGCCGTGAGCGTATTTATGGAAACTCATAATATGCAAAACGTGCTACGGATGCAGCAAGCCATCATCGAAGAATACAAAGTAGATATGCTGAAATATGCTCCACAAGCAGACAAGTCGAGAATCAGAGAATGCTTCGAGTCAATTCCGCGTCAACTGAGTAAGGAAAACAAGAAATTCGCATACGCCACAGTACGATCCAACGGAAGAGGACGTGACTATCAGGGCAGTTTGCAATGGATAGAAGATGCTGGCATTATCCGCCGTTGCTACAACCTGTCAGCGCCCGAACTCCCACTTGATGGCAACTCCATTCCCGACCAGTTTAAAGTTTACATGGCAGATACAGGGCTTTTCATCAGTATGCTCGAACCAGGAACGGCAGCTGACATTCTGCAAGGCAATCTCTATGGATACAAGGGAGCCATCTTTGAAAATCTGGTAGCCGACATTTTTGGCAAGATGAATCGCAAGCTCTATTATTTCCGCAAGGACTCGGGTTTGGAAATCGACTTTGTTACAAGATACGAAGGCAAATGCACGCTGGTAGAAGTAAAGGCGAGCAACGGAAACATTAAAAGTGCCAAGACCATCCTTTCGAACCCCGAAAAGTATCACGTATCTCAAGCCATCAAACTGGGAGATGTAAATGTAGGAACAGCCCCACAAACACTCATTCTTCCCCTCTACATGGCTTTTCTGCTGAAAAACAAATAATCTTCGTTAAAATATCGAAATCCTAAGAATAATCCCGACAGAAATAATTAATTTTGCAAATAAAATCAGAATACTGTAGATAAATGCAGAGGATAACACATAAGAGAATCCGAATTTCCTGGCTGCTGCTATTGGTTTACCTGCCGATGCTGCTGGTCGTTACGTTTCACCATCATGGTGAAGCGCAGGGAACTCATGCTGATTTCTATTGTGCAGATTGCGCCCATCATGTTCATCACGACGGTCATCTGATAGCCCTGCAGAATACCATGCACGACTGTGTGCTCTGCCAATTGCAAAGCACACCTTATCTGGCTCCATCCATCGTGGTATGGATTGCCATCACCGTGCTCCATCTCTCCCCTCGCCGTGCCTTCTGCTCTCCTTGCCTGTGCAGGGAGAAGGGGGTAAAATCTACCCGTGCTCCACCTTATTATCAGTTTTTATAAATAATTGAAAATTAACATAATAAGGTAATTAATAACATAATGAGAACAATATTGAAATCAATATTGCTGATGAGCCTATGCTCGTCGGCAACAGCCCCTGCTATGGCTATAAACGGAGCAGATAATAACAAGGAAAAGTCAAGCATTCATGGTATGGAAAACAGCGATTCCATCAAGCACCAGCCTCTGACAGAATCGAGCGTGAAACTGAATGAAGTGGTGGTTACGGGATTGACTGGCAGCCAGGAACTCAAGCAGTCGCCTGCACCCATCTCTTTCGTTTCTGCCCGCCAGCTCGAAATGCAACCTTCAACCAACATCATCGACGCCATCGCTCATCAGCCAGGCGTTTCGCAGATTACCACGGGAAGCGGAATCTCCAAACCCGTGATTCGTGGATTGGGATTTAACCGTGTGGTCGTAGTAAATGATGGAGTCAGACAGGAAGGACAGCAATGGGGCGATGAACACGGAATAGAAATCGACCCGGCTTCGGTTCATTCCGTAGAGATCCTGAAAGGTCCGGCAAGTCTTATGTATGGCTCGGATGCGATGGCTGGCGTCCTCATCTTCCATTCCGCTCCTACCCTTGCAAAGGGCGACATGAGAGCGAATTTCTCTACAGGTTACCAAACCAATAACGGACTTTTTGATTATTCGCTCAACTTTGCGGGCAATCAGGGCGGATTTGTCTGGAATACCCGATATAGTGGAAAAATGGCGCATGCCTACAAGAACAAATACGATGGTTACGTCTTCGGTTCTTCACTCCGAGAACAGGCCCTTTCGCAGCTCCTCGGTTGGAATTATCGCCAGGGACATTCGCATCTCACACTCGATTATTATCATCTCACTCCGGGCATCGTAGAGGGAGAAAGAGATGAGAAAACGGGCGAACTGGAAATTCCGGATGGCTACGATGCCAAGAGTTACGGCAAACCGATGCCTTATCAGCAGATTCACCATTACAAGGCGGTGCTCGACAATTCCTGGTTCCTGGGCGACGGCAATCTGAAACTCCTCTTGGGTTATCAGCAGAACCGCCGTCAGGAGTTTGAGGAGGAAGAGAATCCGAAGGAATGCGGACTCGACTTCATGCTCCATACCGTGAATTACGACCTGCATTATCTCTCGCCGGAAATGAATGGCTGGAAATTCTCAACAGGTGTCAACGGCATGTGGCAGCAATCAATTAACAAGGGAACAGAGTTCCTGATTCCAGCCTATCATCTCTTCGATTACGGCGTGTTTGCCACGGCGAGCAAGAAAATAGGCAAGTTGAATCTAAGCGGCGGAATCAGATACGATCATCGCCACCTGCACAGCGAAGCGGATTCTTTCCGTTTCCAAGCCTTTAAGCGCAGCTTTGAAGGAGTAACCGGAAGCATCGGATTGGCTTACGAAATCCTGCCCGATTTCAATCTGAAGCTGAACCTGGCAAGAGGATTCCGTGCTCCAAACATCAGCGAATTATCATCGAATGGTGTGCACGAGGGAACCCAGCGATACGAATTGGGAAATACCAGTCTGAAGCCGGAAAACAGCTGGCAATTCGACCTTGGTCTGGATTATTCTTCGCCTATCATTTCGGCAGAGCTCTCGCTATTTGCCAATCGCATCAACCATTACATCTATAGCGAGAAGTTGGCAGATGAGAATAATCAGCCTGTCCTCATCGACGACACGCCAGCCTATCAGTTTACTTCGGGCGACGCCCGCATTCTGGGTGGTGAGGCGAGCATCGACATCCACCCTGTGGAGCATCTGCATTTCGGCAACACCTTCTCGTATGTCAACTCGGTTCAGTTGCATCAGCCATCCGAATCAAAGTATCTGCCATTCACCCCAGCCCCTCGCTGGGTTTCGGATGTAAGGTATGAGTTTGTCTGCGACGGCAAGACTTTCGACCATCTCTTCGTAAAGCTACAGATGGATTGCAATCTCCACCAGAACCATTATTTCGCAGCCAACGAGACGGAGACCGCTACGCCATCGTACACCTTATTAAATATGTATGCCGGTACCGACGTGAAGCTCCATGGCAAGCGCCTTCTCTCGCTCTATCTTTCGGGCGAGAATATTACCAACCGTGCTTACCAGAACCACCTGAGCCGTCTGAAGTATCTGGCGGAAAACACGGTTACGGGCAGAAGAGGCGTTTACAACATAGGGCGCAACTTCTGTATCAAAGTAGTGGTTCCGATAGAACTGTAATTTCCCCCTTTTAGAATAAGCAATTCCTCATCAGGAATCAGAATTTAGAATAAATAAATGCCGATAGGGTGCCAGAAGCTACAGAAAAAGTAACTTTTGGCGCCACTATCGGCATTTTTTCGTCTAATAATTAGACAATAATGACCGCTTTTCGATGATATTTCGTAACTTTGCACCATGATAAAGAAACAAGGAACGATATTGATTGTTGATGACAACCGCAACATTCTTACTACGGTAAGGATGCTGCTGGAACCCATATTCGATGGCATCATCACCATCGCCAACCCGAACTCCATCCCAGCCAAGCTGAGAGAGGAGCATCCCGACGTGGTGCTGCTCGACATGAACTTCTCCAGCGGAATCAATTCGGGAAACGAGGGATTGTACTGGCTCAGGGAAATCAAGAGCCTCAGCCCGAAAACCGAAGTGGTGCTCTTTACTGCCTATGCCGACATCCAACTTGCCGTAACAGGCATCAAGGAAGGTGCCGCCGACTTCATCGTGAAGCCTTTTGAAAACGAGAAGATGATCCGCACGCTGATAGAGGCTAGGGATAAGAACAAGGCTGTGGATAACGCTATTGGCAAAAAAGGTGGAAAACTTTGTGGAAAAGATGCACAAAGTGCTATGTATTGGGGAGATAGCGAAGTTATGAACAATTTGAGAAGCATTGTGGAAAAAGTTGCCGCAACCGATGCTAACATCCTGATTACAGGCGAAAACGGAACAGGTAAAGAGGTGTTAGCCAACGAGATACATCGTTTATCCACAAGATGTGGAAAGAAAATGCTGCCTGTGGATATGGGAGCCATTACGGAAACCCTTTTCGAGAGCGAACTCTTCGGTCATGTGAAGGGCGCTTTTACCGATGCCAAGGTGGATAAACCGGGCAAGTTTGAGCTTGCCGACGGCAGCACCATCTTCCTGGACGAGATAGGAAACCTATCCTATGGTCTTCAGGCAAAACTCCTCACCGCCCTGCAGCGCAGAAGCATCGTAAGAGTGGGCGGAAGTACGCAGATTCCCATCAACGTACGACTGGTTTGCGCCACCAATCGCAACCTGCAGCAGATGGTAAACGATGGTGAATTCAGAGAAGATCTGCTCTATCGCATCAACACCATCCATCTGGAATTGCCAGCCCTGAGACAGAGAAAAACAGACATTGTTCCATTGGCAGAAAGATTTCTCCTTCAATATGGCGATTTATATAATAAGGTGAATCTCCGTTTTTCGGAAGAAGCTGAGAAAAAACTTACCAGTTTGCCTTGGTACGGCAACATCCGTGAACTTCAGCACGCCATCGAGAAAGCCGTGATTCTATCTGATGGCGGAATGATTTCTGCCGAAGATATTGACGGCGGAAACCAGCAGAAAAGAGAGAAGCCCCTGGAAGAGGTTCAGACGCTCGACGAGATGGAGAGCCGAATGATAGAGAAAACCATCAGGGAATGTGAGGGAAATCTGTCGGTGGTAGCCGCAAGACTGGGCATTTCCCGCCAGACGCTTTATAATAAGATTAAGCGATATGGATTATAAACTAATTATAATTATCGTGCTTTTGCTCGTTGCTGTAGTGGGTTACATTCGCCTCTACCGCCACTATCGCCGGAACATCAAAAAGGTAACCTTCCTTTTTGATGCGATAGATAATGGGGATTTCTCTTTCAATTTTCCTACGGAGAAGGGGTTTAAGGAGGATAAGATTCTGCACAAATCCCTCAACCGAATCAAGCTCTTCCTGCAACATACGAGAGAGGAGCAGATGAATCGGGAGAAATATTACGAACAGATTCTGAATGCGGTGGATACGGGCATCCTGGTGGTAGATAGCCACGACAACATCCTGCAGCACAACCAGGCAGCCCTCAGGTTGCTCGATACGGATGTGCTTACCCACATGAACCAGGTAAAAGGGAAACTGAAGGATGAACATCTGGCAAAACATGAGACGCAAGCCATGCTGAAAGACAAGCACGTGCGCATCATCGCCCTGAGCGACGTGAGCCACGAGCTGAGCAATCAGGAGGTGGATTCATGGATCAAGCTGATTCGTGTGCTGACCCATGAAATCATGAATACCATCACGCCGGTTACTTCGCTGAGCGAGACTCTGCTTACCCGGGTTACAGAGGATAAAGACCTGAAGCAAGGCCTGGAAACCATCCACAAAACAGGAACCGAGCTGTTGGCTTTCGTCAACAACTATCGCCGTTTCACCCATGTTCCCCAGCCTCAGCCTGCTCTTTTCTATGTGGAACCCTTCCTGGAAAGAATGGCGCTGCTCTGCAACCACGAAGTAGAGATTTCGGTTTCTCCCAAGGATTTGCTGGTTTATGCCGATGAGAGCCTCCTCTCTCACGTGGTAACGAATCTTCTGAAGAATGCCGTAGAAGCTTTCAACGGGCAGGAAAAGTTATCTGCAGAAAGAAACAAGCAAGATGGAAATGTGCAAGGTAGGAACAAGCAGGAATGTCGCTCCGCGGATTTGCAATCCGCGGCAAGCAAGAAGGCATTTATCCGTCTCCAAGCCTACACCAACGCCCAGGAATCCATTATCATCGACGTGAGCAACAACGCCGGTCTCATCCCCGATGATGTAGCCTCCCACATTTTCATCCCGTTCTTCACCACGAAGCTGGAAGGAAGCGGCATCGGTCTCTCCCTCTCCCGCCAGATCATGCGAGTAAGCGGCGGCAGCCTCTCGCTCCATCAGGACAAGGCACAGGGAATCACCACCTTCCGCATCATCATCCCATAAAAAAGTATAATTTTGGGGAGGAAAGTTTGGCATTTTCGCTTTTTTACCATATCTTTGCCATTATAAAAGATTAAGCTTATGTCAACAGACGATAAGACCATATTAAAGATAAAAGAAATAGCTAAATCTGCTATTCCTTTAGGCAGCAAGGCTATATTGTATGGATCAAGAGCGAGAGGTGATGCTCGCAACGATTCAGACTGGGACATTCTTATCCTTTTAGACAAAGACAAACTGGAACAAACAGACTATGACAAAGTAAGTTACCCGTTTGTCTTGTTAGGTTGCGACCTCGGCACAGAAATCAATCCCATTCTTTACACAAAGAAAGAATGGGAATCGTATAACTTCACCCCTTTTTACGAGAATGTAAATCGAGACGGCATTAGTTTAATATAATAATTATGGATCAAGTAAACAAAGACACATTAATCAGTCTGCAAGTAGAAAAAGCCAAGCGCTTTTTAACTCAAGCAGATGAAATGGTTGAACTAAAGCATTGGGATTTAGCAGCCAATCGCTATTATTATGCCTGCTTCCATGCCGTACAAGCTCTATTCATAGCAAAAGGTGTTAATGCCCACACTCATGCCGGCATTAACACCCAATTCAGTTTACACTTCGTAAAGACTGGTATCGTAGATATCTCTTATGGCAGTTTCCTCGCCCGTATGTTCCAATTAAGGCAAAAAGCCGATTACAACTGCGCCTACGAAATTTCCGAAAATGACATCCTGGAAATTATTGGCTTATCACACGATTTTATAAAAAACATATTAAAGTTAGTCAAATAATTACTTACAGAAGATTATGGCATTCGAAAAGGAAATCAAGGAATACGAGGATTTGAGACGCAAATATCAAACCCTTATCATCAATAAAATGGATAGAGAAGAGTACATCAAATATAATGAAGTACTCTTCTCTACCCATTCGTGCGCCATTGAAGGCAACTCATTCTCCGTAGATGATACTCGGGAACTGAAGGAGAAAGGATTAGGGATGATTCCTGCCGGAAAGACTCTCTTCGAGGCTTTCGAAATGCTTGATCACTTCGAAGCCTTCGAGTACATGATGCAAAACACGCAGCATCCGCTCGACGAGAATCTTCTGAAAGAAATCAACAGGCGGGTTACCTGCCACACGCTTGTCTACCGTTCTCCAGAAGCCATTCCGGGCGAATACACCACCACGGACATGGCTGCAGGCGATACGGTATTTGGCGACCACGAAGAACTCATCGCCAGAGTTCCCAAGCTGTTGGAATCTACCGAAAAAGCCATCGTTTCGGCTGCCGTTCATCCCATGATTCTTGCCGCCCGCTTCCATGGCTTCTACGAATATCTTCATCCATTCCGTGATGGGAATGGAAGAACAGGACGACTCATCAGCAACTACATTCTCTTAAGATTGAATCATCCTCTCCTCATCATCCCATCCAAAGCTCGCCAGGAATACATTTCTGCCCTCCGTATGATTCGTACGGAAGCAACCGACGAGCACCTCATCCGCTTCTTCTTCAAGATGGCAATACAGAGAATGGAAGAAGAGCTGAAGCAGAAAGAGGCTAATACCAAGCGATTTATGACATTCCTCTTCTAATGAAGCATAGCGTCATACGCTCAGAAGTGACAGAAGCACTAAAGCTGATTGCCCTCCGTTTCCACAATCTGTCCATCAAACAGGCGGATGGTGCGATGGGCTATCTTGGCATCATGCTCATTATGCGTTACCATGACGATGGTGGTGCCCTCGTGGTTCAGCTCGGTAAGCAGATGCATCACCTCGGCACCATTCTTGGAATCGAGGTTACCCGTAGGCTCATCGGCAAGGATGAGCTTCGGACCAAAGACCACGGCACGGGCGATGGCTACTCGCTGTTGCTGACCACCTGATAGCTGGTGAGGGAAATGCTTGGCACGATGGCTGATGGCCATTCGCTTCATAATCGCCTGCACCTTAGCCTTGCGCTCCGTCTTCGGAATGTTGAGGTAAGTAAGAGGAAGCTCGATGTTCTCCTCTACATTCAATTCATCTATCAGATTGAAGCTCTGGAACACAAAACCGATTTCTCCCTTTCTCACATCCGTACGCTCCTTTTCCTTCAGGTTTGCCACCTCGTGATTACCCAGGAAATATTTTCCAGAAGTTGGGTTGTCGAGCAAACCGAGAATGTTGAGCAAGGTGGATTTGCCGCAACCGGATGGTCCCATGATAGCAACAAACTCGCCGTCTTCTACTGTGAAAGATACATTATTTAAAGCAATCGTCTCCACATCTTCTGTGCGGAAAGACTTGCAAAGATTCTCTACTTTTATCATTTTCTTATTTTTTTACTTTTAATTTTATTCATCCTTGAGATATTTCACCGGATTACTATTCGCCACCTTGTAGCAGTTGATGACGACGGAAAGCCCGATGATGACGAGCAAGATGATGGTAACGCCGATAAACAGCAAAGGCGTCATCGTAATCTTCTCGCTAAACGACATCAGCCATTGTCGGGCTATCAGCCAAGCCCCCAAGTCGCCCACGATGATGCAAGGCAAGGCAATCTTCATAATGTCCTTCAGGAAGATGCGAAGAATATCCTTCACCTTCGCTCCGTTCACCTTCCTTATCGCAATCTCCTTGCGGCGGCGGTTCACCTCATCGCTCGTATAACCCACCAATCCGAAGAGGGCGATAATCATCGTCACGATGCCTGCTACAAGGATGCCATTGCGGAAATTGAGCTGTGAGGCATACTGGTTAGCCAATTCAGAGGCATAACTCTTCACGATGACCTTATTGTTAGGATACATCGACTGCACCTTCTGCTGCAACTCCGCCAACGATTCGTCCTGCATATCCTTATACTTTACAAGCATGTAATAAGCCGTCTTGGCTGCATAGAAATACAGTACAGGAAACTCCTTCATATCGTCGCCATCGGCCGACATGTCACCCCAGCGGATATTCTTGCACACGCCACAAACCGTCAGCTTGAGTGGATTTACACCGTCATCATGTCCCGAACAAGTAATCTGCTTGCCTACAACGCCATCCTTCCAATGCCAGATATTGATGAGTTTTTCAGCACCCCGTTCGTCAATAATCACCTGACGGCAACTGTCATTGCACTCCGTAAAGAACGAGCCCTGTACTATCGGGATGTTCATCATCTTGAAGAAATTGTCGTCCACACCTTCCATATCTATGATGTTGAAGGTATTAGTATCATCACCAGGCTTTTGTACCATGTTTCCGCTTCTGCCGTATCCATAGAGCGGAATATGATAAGTGGAACAGCACTCCTTGACATTCGGCATTCGCTTGATTTCGGCAAGACACTGGTTGCGCTGGTCGCGATTGATGCCATCTACCGAGACGATGGCAACATTATCATAATCGTAACCAGGATTGGTGCCAAGCATCAGCTGATACTGACTGTTGATGATGTAGAGCAGACTGAACAGCAGTCCAGAGATAGCAAACTGTATGCCCAGCAACGTCAGTTTCCAGCGGTTGCGATTCTCGTTATAACCACGGAAGGCACTTGCCACCGGAATCTTGTTGTATAGCCAGCCCGGAACCAGACCGCCTACCAGCAACACCAGCAGGCAGATCATCACCAATATCCAACTGCCCCTGTTCAGAATCAGCGCACTAACCGGAGCAGAAAGGAAATTCTCGATAGTTCCCTTGCAAAGGAATACGAGTATGGCAGCCAAAATCACCGCCAAGCCTACATGCACCAATGCCTCAGAGAAGATGATGGCATGAATATTCTTGGGTTCGGCTCCATAGCACTTGCGAACTGCCATCTCACGCGAGCGGCTTACCAGATTGCCCACTATGATAAGCAGATAGTTCATTACCGACGTGAAGAGCAGCACGAAGGCCACGATGCTCAATATCCAGCTCATCATCTTGATATATGGGTCATGGGTATAGACATCGCTCAACACCGTGAAATCAAAGGTAAGGTCTGTTCCCATCTTCTTCAGTTCCTTCAATGGGAAATGGTCTTGGCGCATCTTGTCGACGTAAGGCTTGAGTTCGTCGACACGATGTCCCCTTGCCAACCGAATGTAGGAAATATAGCTATCATTTCCTATCCAATTGTTTCTGCCATCGTAAGAATATACGTATGGAACACTGGACATAGACAGAATCATCTGCGTGCCATGCAAGGACGCCCCCCAAGGAAAAGCCTCGAAAACGCCATTAATGGTAAAAGTAGTACCAGGATAATCGGGAAGCGTGAAATGCTTGCCCACCACATTGCCGCCTATAGTGGCTGCCGTCTTCGAGTCGATGATGCAAGACAAGGGCTGTGATAATATCTGGCGAGCCTTGCCTACCAACATCTTCTGCGGAAAGACATCGAAGAAACAACTGTCTGCCATCAAGATATTGGCAGACACAACGTGCTGGTCGTCCAACTTGCATTGGGCGTCGTTATAGAACCAGTGGGTACTAGTGGCCATTTCCACCATCGGTGCGTATTGCTTCACACCTTGGGCGATGGCTCCTGAAGTCTGGTTGAACGTCATGGTCTTACCCTGATTGCTGCTCACTTCAAATATCTGATACGTCCTCTCCCATCCAGGGAAATACGTATCGTAAGTCTGCTCGAAATAAATCTCGGCAATAATTACCGAACTGATTGCCAGTCCGAGCGCCAGACACAAGATCTTCACGAAATTGTGCTGGCCTCTTCGGGGCAGATTCTTGAATGCGTTAATAATATGATTCATATCAATATTCTGTTTCAAGGGCGTTAGCCCAATTTATCACTAATCACTACTAATTAAAAACTAAAACTTCATTATCCTTATAAGCCTCATAGCCGCTAACGATAACCTGCTCGCCTGGCTCCAAGCCCTCAATCACCTCATAATACAGAGGATTCTGGCGACCGATGGTTATCTTTCGGCGATAAGCCTTCTTGCCACTCTTGTCTAAAACAAAAATCCATTGACCACCCGTTACACTATAAAACGTGCCTTTAGGGATAATTATTGCCTGCTTAGACTGACCGAGCTGCAAATCTACATAATAAGTCTGACCAGTTCGAATATTGCCAGGGCGAACACCTTTGAAGACGAAGTCGATGCGGAACCTGCCATCTCTTACCTCGGGATAAACCTTGCGAACCTGCAGGAGATAATGCTTGCCGTTCTGGTCGAAGGTGGCAGTAAGTCCCGGTTTTACCCGGTCGATGTAATGCTCATCCACCTGCGCCTGCACCTTGAAATCGCTGAGGTCGTTGATGACTCCTATCTTCTGTCCGGCAGAAATGCTCTGTCCCAGTTCCACATCGAGCAAGCCGATTTCACCCGATATGGTGCTGCGGATATTCAGCTTCTCCTTGCGCTGGCGAACCAGCTGCACATTCTTCTGCATGGCTTCCAGATTATCACCCATCTGATCCATCTGCGAACGGCGGAGCTGTGCATCCTTCTTCAATCGCTTGCTGATGAGTGCATGCTTCTTGACGGCAAGGTCATAATCTTCCTTAGCCTTCAGATACTCCTCGCGCGAATTGAGTTCTTCCTTGTGCAACGCCTCCTGATGCTGATAGGAGCGGCGCTTGGTAATGACATCCTGCGAAAGCGACAGTTCCTCGTTGCTATTGTTCAGGCGGTCCTGCTCCATCGAAATCTGGGTGTTGCGAAGCATGTCCTGCTTTTCGGCAAGTTCGCTTTCGGCATTCAAAATCTCCAGGTCGAGATTTGAATTGCTCAGTTTCACGATTACATCGCCCTTGTTCACGTGGGCACCTTCATCCACCACTTTCTCCAGAACAATACCACCTTCTTCGGAACTGATCTGTACCACGGAGATAGGAACCACCTGTCCATCCACCGAAACATAATCGTTGAACTGCGCCTTCTCCACGGTTCCGATGCTCAATCCCTTCCTGTCCACCTTCAGGGTGGAAGAGAAATTGCTCAATCCCAACCAAATGAGGACTGCGATCAAAACCGCTCCTCCGCCAATCCATGCCCAGTACTTGCGAGGCACGAGATATTTTTTCTTTTCTATCTTTATATCCATAATTTATCTTATTAAATTTTCTCCCTGATAATAAGCAACTAACCTTTGTTTGATGATGAGCAGCATCTGCATCTGGAGTTCCTTGATTCTGCTTTCCAGAAGCGTCTGGGCTGCGGTATGAAGGTCGAAGGTGGAAAGCATTCCTTCCTCAAACTTCCGGCTCGACATGTGATAGGCGAGCGAATCGGAGGCCACCTTCTTCTGCATCTGATGCAACTCCTTGGCGTAACCCTCTGCATCCATTACCGCCTGGGCTATCTGGTCGTGAAGCTTGCGACGGGTTTCCTCCAGGTTCACCTGTGCCAGTTGCCAGTCGTTGCGTGCCTTCTTCACGCTGTGCCAGCGGTCGCTATTATAAATAGGTATGGAAAGGGTCAACGCGAGGTATTCGCCCTGGTTGTTGTGAAACTGCGAGGCAAAACCATCGTATTGCCCTTTCTGAGAGAGATTCTTATAATAGTTAGTAGAAATGCCGCCACCGAGAGAGAGTGATGGCAGCAATCTGCCTTTTGCTATCTTGTAATCATACCTTGCCCGCTCCACTTCGTATTCTGCCGACTTCAAATCGGGAGAAATATGCAGGAAGCCCTGGTAAATGGTTTCGTAGTTTACTCCAAACCCAGGAACCTCTTTATTATCAGACGTTAACTTCAAATTCTGCTCCTCTTTAATCAGAATTTTCAGTTCTTCATCCACCGGAAAATTCATCGCTGATTTCAAGGCGAGCAGACTCTGCTTTGCCACATTCTCCTGATGCGTAAGATTGTATTCATCTTCCGCCACCTGCGATTCCATCTGTACCACATCCGGGCGCCCTTTTTCGCCCAGTTCATACAGTCGCTTCATCTTAGCCAGCATCCGCTTGCTTTCGTTCAGTTTCTCGCTTGCTATCCGAATGCTTGCCTCAGCATAGGCAGCATCCACATATTTCTGCATCACGTCGATGGCACGGTCGTCCTGAATCTTCTGCATCGCCGTGGCAGAATAATCCCGGCTCAACTTGGCCTGCTTCAAGGCGTTGATGGTGGCGAAACCATCGAAGACATTCAGTTCGGCATAAAGCTGATAGTAGTTGTTGAATGTCGTTACATTATTATAAGTATTGGTTTCCGGGTCGATGTTTCGTCCCCAGGCGTACTGTCCCTGCACGCCACCCGTAACGGTAGGCAGGAATCCTGCCACAGCATGCTGGTAATCCTGCTTGCGCTGGCGGGCATTTACCACCTCTCGCTTCACCTCCGTGGCGTGCTCCACGGCGTATTTCATACAGTCGTCAAGGCTCCAGCTCTGTGCCGAGGCACCAGCCGCCCAGACCAACCATCCTATCAATATTCCTATTCTTTTCATAATCTTCTTCATTTTGGCATGATAAGGACAAGAGCCGTGCCAAAACAGCATTTCTCCTGATAATCAAGCCATTAAATAAAAATCCTCATTAAACAAACTGTCCAACAATTAGACACCACCGTCTAATTGTTGGACAGAAAACCGCAGCTTAAAGCTGATCATTCATCGCATCCACCACTTGTCCATCAAACAGATTGATAATGCGACTGGCGTAGGTAGCATCGTGCTTGGAGTGCGTAACCATCACGATGGTGGTTCCCTCCTCGTTCAGTTCGCTGAGCAACTGCATTACCTCCATACCATTCTTGGAATCAAGGTTACCCGTTGGCTCATCGGCAAGGATGATGCTAGGCTTGCCCACCACGGCACGGGCGATGGCAACCCTCTGCTGCTGACCGCCCGAAAGCTGATGAGGATAATGCTTGGCACGATGGCTCAGCTTCACCTTTCTCAGAATTTCGAGCACACGCTCCTTGCGCTCCGCCTTTCCCACTCCGAGGTATTTCAGCTGTAAATCCACATTTTCCTCAACGGTAAGTTCGTCGATAAGATTGAAGTTCTGGAACACGAAGCCGATGCGTCCCTTGCGATAGGTGGTACGCTCACGCTCCTTCAGATGACCCACTTCCTCGTTATTCAACCAATACTTGCCCTCCGTAGGACTATCCAGCAAGCCCAGGATGTTCAGCAAGGTTGACTTACCGCATCCCGAAGGACCCATGATGGCGATAAACTCGCCATCTTCTACCTCTATGTTTACGCCGTTCAGGGCGATGGTTTCCACCTCTTCCGTGCGGAATATTCTAGTTAAATTTTCTGTTCGTATCATCGTTAGAAATCTTTTTTATCGTTAGAAATCTTTATCTCGTTAGAAATTCTTTTTAAAGTTTATGACTCATTATTCAGCCTTGATGCAGTCTATCGGATTCGACATCGCCGTACGCAGGGTGCAGCCGATAACCGAAACAAAGGCTATCAATAAGGTAAAGACGGCGCCAGCCAGCAACACCCACCAAGGGAAGGAGATGCGATGGACGAAATCCATGAGATAAGTCTGCATCAGCTTCACGCAGATAGGGATGGCGATGACCACAGCCACCAGCGAACTGACGAGGAATCTCTTAGCCAGCTGCCAAGCCGCATCCCCAATCGAAGCGCCCATCACCTTGCGCAGGGCAATCTGATGCTTCTGCTGGTTGCCGTAATAAACCGACATTCCGAAGAGACCCAGGGCAGAAATCAGGATAGAGATGCTCATGAATGTGATGATGAGCACCATCATATTGTGCTTGTCCTTGAGATTATTCTTCAAAGTATCATCCATATACTCCACCTGCATTTCCGCAGGAACTCCCATCAGTTCCTTAGCCACCTGCTTGCAGGTACTCCGGATAGCCTGCAGCGCCTGGGCATGATCGCTACGGGTTTTCACCAGAACTGTCCATCCACGCTGCTGCGGGGTAATGACTCCAATGGCATTATGCTCCGTTTTTTCATTCTCGCTCAGCGCATCTCCACTATGGTAATCGGCAATCACGCCACACACCTCGTATTCATGCTTTCCATCCTTCATTCTCATTCCGAACCAAGGCTTGTGGACAGAAACGCCATAGGCACGCTTCGCATCTTCCGTTACCCAAATCTTTCCATAGGCTGGCTCGCAATACTGCTCAATCACCCTGACTCCCAGCATCTTCATCGCCGTGGAATCTACCATGAACATACGGAGCATTCCTATCAGTTTTTCATTGTCATCATGCACGCCATTTCCCCAGCTTCTGATAGGATTGGCGTTGCCGTAAGTTGCCTCTTCCACCTCAGGAAGCGCTTTCAGACGGTTTTTGAGAATAGACATCTTCTCCGGCGAACCATCCAAGGAAGAAATGATGGAAACAATATCCTTCGTCTGATAACCCAACGGCAAATCGGCAAGATGCTTCATCTGGAGCATCATCGTTATCGCCATGACTACCAGCGTGATACTGATGACGTTCTGGGCTACGATAAATATCTTGCTGAACCACATCTTGCTGCGCATGCGGATGGTTCCCTTCACCACATCTATCGGATTGAAACGGGAAACCACGATGGCAGGAAGGATTCCCGCAAAGATGGAGATGATGACGTAAGCCAACGGCAGGAACCACAGAAGGTCGAAGGAATGGAACAGGTCGATTTTCGTATCCAACATCGAATTGAACAGCGGGATGAATGCCCAGGAAATCAACAAGCCCAGCAGGAAGCAGACTGCCGTGAAGAGCGCCGACTCCTTGAGATAGCGAAGCATCACGCCCCCTACCGATTCGCCCAGCAGTCTTCGGGTAGCCATCTCCTTCGCACGGTTGCCAATCTGAGCCACCGTAAGATTGATGTAGTTGAACAAGGCAGAAAGCAGCAGAACCAGCGCCACGACCAGGAGGATATTCACGAGAGAACGATTTCCATGCTTGAAAATCTCGACATCATCATCCGCAAAATGAATCTGGTCCCATCTCACAAACTGGCAGCCCCACATGAAGTCGGCTCCACCTGATTCCTTTTTCCACTCCTTCCAGTAGTTTATGTATTTGCCGAGCAAGGTCTGTCTCACCTTTTCGGGGTCGGCTTCCTTTGCCAGTCGCGCCACCGTAGTGCAGGAGCCAAACTGATTCATCGGCTGAGCCTCAGCTTCTATCAGTTTCATCGACACGAAAATATCGTATGGGTTAAGAAGGTCCTCACGGTCGAAATCCTCCATGATTCCCACCACCTTGAGTTGCAGCTTACCGCATTGGATGGTACGGCCGATAGGATTGGTGTTGCCGAAGGCTTTCTTGGCAAAAGATTCCGAAACCATTGCCTGATGAGCATCCGAAAGGAGATGATCTGGCGCACAACCACGGCATTTGTAACCCATAAACTGGGAAAAGTTCGGGTCGATAGCCAGATATTTTGCCTCATAATACTGTCCATCTATCATGGCTCCCTGCGGAGCATAATA
This sequence comes from Prevotella sp. TF12-30, assembly GCF_003436715.1. Taxonomy (NCBI): domain Bacteria; kingdom Pseudomonadati; phylum Bacteroidota; class Bacteroidia; order Bacteroidales; family Prevotellaceae; genus Prevotella; species Prevotella sp. TF12-30. The sequence goes on from NZ_QSQJ01000047.1 coordinate 24,499, forward strand.
TTCACCAAATCTTGTCCATCCCTTGATTTCCGGGATGGAAGGAAAGAACTCCTTGGCTATGCCCCAGGTCATTCCGAGATAATCGCCGGAACCTGCAACATAGAGCTCCTTCGCCAGTTTCTGATTCGTTCCCACACGATACTCTGCAGTAGCGTAGGAAACGAGAATCAGCACAAAAGCCAGTGCCACCGAGAGACCCAAGGCCTCTATGGTGGCATAAAGCTTGTTGCGTGATAAGAATTTCACATAACTTTTCATCATATACTCATTTATTTTTTGTTTCACTAAAATCAAACGATAAAAGAAGAATACCAGTTCCCTGTTTTCGTTAGCTGCTGCAAAGTTACGGCTTCTCCCGTTTTCTGCCAAGGATTCCGGCAGCCCGAAAGGCGGATTGTATGAAATTCATACACTCTATTGTATGATTATCACACAACAATCCCGTTTTTATTTGTCGTTTCGGGAAAAAAGCGTACTTTTGCAAACAAAAAAAGAAAATATGAAATATGGAACCCTTCTTGTCATCGACGATAATCCGTCGATACTCACGGCGCTGAAGATCTGTCTGGGCAATACGTTCGAACGGATTCTCACCCTGTCTCGCCCCGATACCGCCCCCACGTTGCTGCAACAGGAGCAGGTAGATCTCATCCTACTCGACATGAACTTCTCGCTCGGCGTAAACAGCGGTCAGGACGGCTTGCTCTGGCTCCGCACCTTCCGCCGGCTCCACGCCCACATCCCCGTGGTACTCATCACCGCCTTTGCCGACGTGCAGCTTGCCATCAAGGGATTGAAAAGCGGAGCCGCCGATTTCGTCACCAAGCCCTGGGATAATGACGAACTGATAAGGGTGCTCAAGGATGCCATCGACAACAATACGGAAGTGGCAACCTTGGAAAATTTCGAGAACGATTACATCCGGAAGGTCGTGGATAAATGCCACGGCAATATCTCGCGTGCAGCCGAAATGCTCGGAATTACCCGACAAACCCTCTACGCAAAACTGAAGAGATAAACATACTATTTTTATGGTTATTATCAAGATTATATATTTAATAGGTGGAATCTGCCTCATCCTGGGCGGCCTCATCTATCTGTTTTTTCGCCATCAGCGAAGGCTGAAGGCGCGTGCCTTCCTGATGCGTGAGGCTGTAAGAAATGGCGATTACGCCTTCCGCCTCCCCACTTCGGGCTTGCTGCCAGGCGAAAGAGCCTTGCAGCAGGCACTCAACGACATGCAGGGCGATATTGCACGCCTCGTAGCCAGACACGAAGTGGAATCATGGCAAAAGCTGACCCGTGTACTCACCCACGAAATCATGAACGCTACGGCTCCCATCTCCAGCATCTGCCAGGCTTATCTCAGCAACCCGCAGATCAAGGGAAGCGAATACGAGGAAGGCATTCAGGCGATTCACGACACCAGCAAGTCGCTCACCAACTTTGTAGATAGTTACCGCAAGCTCACTCAGCTTCAGGCTCCCGTCGTAGAACCCCTCACGCTTGCCTCTTTCCTGGAAAGCATCCGGGCGCTCTATCCCGACCTCAATTGGCACATTTTCCTCCCCCAGAATGTCACGCTGGAGGCCGACCGCAACATGCTGCGCCAGGTATTCATCAATCTTACCAAGAATGCCATCGAAGCCCACGCCACCGACATCGACGTCCGCATGAGCCAAAACGAGCGTCCCGTCCTGCTGTTCAGCAACAATGGTGCCCCCATCCCTGCCGATGTGGCACGGGAAATCTTCATCCCATTCTTCACCACCAAATCATCCGGCACAGGTATCGGCCTATCCCTCTCCCGCCAGATGCTGATGATGCAGAACATCGAACTGGGACTTGCCGATACTTCCATCTCCGGCTACCATGTAACATTCTACCTGGAAAAACAAAAAGATTGACATCAATTTCGCAGTTTCCCGGTTTCATCTACATTAAAATTATCATAATTTTAAGTTGTCAAGAAAAGAAAATGACAGAAAAGCTTGGTGCTTTCGAAAAAAAACATTACCTTTGTCACCATAAAATAAACAACGTAACGACATTAAATACATGATGACAATTGAAGAATACAGAGCAGAGGTCTTGCAGGCATTGCTCGAAGCAAAGAATGAGGATGGTACTCCAGCAATTACACCGAAGGAAGCACAGGAGGCTCTCAATGGTTTTACCGACGACGAATTGCAGGACGGCATCTTATGGAACTCTCCACAGGACGTGGCCGATATTATCCTTGAAGGATAAAGAAAACATCGTTTTTCTTTGCTCATTCCAATTATTATTTGTAATTTTGCAGGCGCTTAAGTAAAAGGGGTACTTGCAAGCCCCCTCACTTACCAGGCATTTGAATAAAGAAAAAGATTTTTTACCGGTAAAAAAAGATATAAAGATAATGAAGATAGAAAACGAAATCATCAGCTCTGTCATCGCGGCGGTGAAGGAGCTTTATGGTCAGGACGTACCTGAAAAGATGGTAGCCCTGCAGAAGACCAAGAGTAATTTCGAAGGTAACCTTACCCTCGTCGTATTCCCATTCCTCAAAATGTCGAAGAAGACTCCAGAGAGAACTGCACTCGAGATTGGTGACTACCTGAAGGAGAACTGCGCTAACGTTATCGCAGACTTCAACGTGGTTAAGGGTTTCCTCAACCTTTCTATCGCTCCTGCCGCTTGGGTAGGACTCCTGAACACCATCAACGCTGACCCTAAGTTCGGCGAGAAGCCTGTTACTGAGAATAGCCCGCTCGTCATGATCGAGTACTCTTCTCCTAACACCAACAAGCCTCTTCACCTCGGTCACGTGCGCAACAACCTGCTCGGTTGGTCATTGGCTCAGATTATGGAAGCCAACGGCAACAAGGTAATCAAGACAAACATCGTTAACGACCGTGGTATCCACATCTGTAAGTCTATGCTCGCTTGGCTCAAGTGGGGCAATGGCGAAACTCCTGAGACTTCCGGCAAGAAGGGCGACCACCTCATCGGCGACTACTATGTAGCCTTCGACAAGCACTATCGTGAGGAAATCGCAGAGCTTAAGGCTCAGTATGAGAAGGAGGGTATGGACGAAGAAGCTGCCACAGAGAAAGCTAAGGCAGAGGCTCCATTGATCAAGGAGGCTCACGAGATGCTCGTGAAGTGGGAAAACAACGACCCTGAGGTTCGCGCTCTCTGGCAGAAGATGAACAGCTGGGTTTACGCTGGCTTCGACGAGACTTACAAGATGATGGGTGTAAGTTTCGACAAGATATATTATGAGTCAAATACTTACCTCGAGGGTAAGAAGAAGGTAGAGGAAGGATTGGAGAAGGGTCTCTTCTTCCGCAAGGACGATAACTCTGTATGGGCAGACCTCACCAACGAGGGCCTCGACCAGAAGCTCCTGCTCCGTTCTGACGGCACTTCTGTTTACATGACTCAGGACATCGGTACTGCCGACCTCCGTTTCAAGGACTTCCCTATCGACAAGATGATCTACGTAGTAGGTAACGAGCAGAACTACCACTTCCAGGTGCTCTCTATCCTGCTCGACCGCCTCGGCTTCAAGTGGGGTAAGGACTTGGTTCACTTCTCTTACGGAATGGTAGAGCTGCCTAACGGTAAGATGAAGAGCCGCGAGGGAACCGTAGTAGATGCAGATGACCTGATGGCAGAGATGATCAAGGATGCCCGACAGACAAGCGATGAGCTTGGCAAGTTCAAGGACATGAGCGAGGAAGAGCGCCAGGAGATTTCACGTATCGTGGGTCTCGGAGCGTTAAAGTACTTCATCCTCAAGGTAGATGCCCGCAAGAACATGCTCTTCAACCCAGAGGAGAGTATCGACTTCAACGGCAACACAGGTCCTTTCATCCAGTACACCTACGCTCGTATCCGCAGCATCATGCGTAAGGCAGCAGCCGAGGGCATCGAGATTCCTGCAGAGTTGGGCGCTGATGCTCCTATCAACGAGAAGGAGATTGACCTCATCCAGAAGATGAACGACTTCGCTGCAGCTGTAGCCGATGCCGGCAACAACTACAACCCTGGTGGCATTGCCAACTACTGCTACGAGTTGACCAAGGAGTTCAACCAGTTCTACCACGACTACAGCATTCTGAATGCTGAGAGCGAGGCAGAGAAGATTACCCGTCTGGTTCTCGCAGCCAATGTTGCCAAGATTCTGAAGAATGGCATGGCTCTGCTCGGCATCGAAGTTCCTGAAAGAATGTAAAATTTTAGGTAATTAGAAGTTATCAGGAGTATCGCACTCCTGAAAAACTTCTCAAGATATAATTAACCTACAATTTAAAAAATGAATATTGACTATTGACAAATAATGAGCATCCCCAGAGCCAGACTTTGGGGCTTGCTCATTTCTTTTTTATATAGGTCAGTAATACCAATACAGAACTCTCGTATGCGGCTCTGTAAAATACAAATCATCTATCAAATAAAAGAAACGCAAATGAGTAACATGCCCGTAAATCCTCCTTCATGGAGAAACGATACAGTCTTGCCTTTGCCCAATGAGGTGAAGGCGAACGCCTGGGCTGTGGATGCAGCCTGCTCCGGAAATCCCGGTCCAATGGAATACCAATGCATTGATCTTCAGACTGGTGCACAGGTTTTCCACTATGGTCCTATCCACGGCACCAACAACATCGGCGAGTTCCTCGCCATCGTCCACGCCCTCGCTCTGATGGCCCAGAAAGGCATTACCGACAAGGTAATCTACAGCGACAGCGTGAATGCCCAACTCTGGGTAAACAAGAAGCAATGCAAGACCAAACTGGAGCGTACTCCTCAAACCGAACAACTCTATCAGATTATCGCCCGTGCCGAAAATTGGCTCCGCACCCACCCCATCACCGTACCTATCTTTAAATGGGAAACGAAGAAATGGGGCGAGATTCCTGCCGATTTCGGAAGAAAAGGATAAGACTTTTTACGTAAAACCGATGTAACTGCGATAGTACTTACAAGCAACAGCTACTATACTTACAAGGCGCAAGCAGGCACCGGTCATCAATGAAGCCCCCAAAAAGACTGGGGCTGTTTATTTCTAACAGTACGGTTGAAACGGGCTGAAAGCCCAAAAGCTCTTAGCCCAGGGCATCGCCCTGGGTATAATAGCAATCAATAAGACGCCCTGTAAGGGCAAAAGCTTTGTTTACTGCATGGTTCTTTGAAAGCTTTTGCCCTTACTATTATATTTGCACTTGGAAAAATAAAGAGGTGAAA
>NZ_QSQJ01000047.1:29737-31089 GCF_003436715.1 Prevotella sp. TF12-30
CTATTATATTTGCACTTGGAAAAATAAAGAGGTGAAAATCTTTATATCTGCAAACTTTTGTTAACTTTGCAGAAAATTAGATAAGTACAATAAAAAAAGAAGAATACTCCATATCCAGCGTTAACCCTGTGCCCTTTCTAGCATAGTAAAGGCTTAGCCCTGTTTGGGGAACTGGATATTTTCTGAGCAGAAGCTTGAGAGTAAATTAGCCTGCTTGTGTAGAACAAGACAGGACTCGTAGTATAGTTGTAGCCGCTCAGAACGGAGCACCCTTCTTATTAAAAACTTCATTCAAAATGCAAATATACGGAATAGATTTGGCAAAAGAGAAATTTGACGTAAGTTTTTTCGACTTGACATCAAAAAAAGTATCAAACCAACCTTCACATAAGGTTGTAACGAACAATTTAAAGGGTATTGGAAAGTTTTTTAAAGGCCTTCCTAGCGATGCTGTATTGGTTGCTGAGCATACCGGAGTTTATGGTGATACCCTCTTGAAGTGCTGCATGGATAGCAATGTAAAGATTGCCTTTGTGGGTGGATATGTCATCCACAGATATAGAACTACCCCTGACCGTGCCAAGACGGATGTCCTGGATTGTGCACTGCTCAGAGATTTTGGAGAGAGATATCCTGATAAGCTGAAATACAAGACGTTTCCAGAAGAGGCTCTATATGAGCTTCGTCAATTGGCACGCCACCGAGAAATGCTTGTAGAACAGCGTAAGCAGCTAATAACAGCCGACAAGAGCGAGGATTGTCGTCCTATCAGAAGTCTTGCCGTCAAGCGAAGCATGGACCGTATCAAAGAGATGTTGGATACGGAAATTGCAGAGACGGAAAAAGAAATGTTGAAAGTCATAAATGGACATGAGAGCATTCACCACAACTATGAGCTTGTTAAAAGTGTCGATGGAGTTGGGCTGATTACCGCAGTAGAACTATTGGTAAAAACAGAGAATTTCACAAAAATAACTACAGCGCGCCAATATGCTGCTTATGCAGGAACTGCGCCATACGAAAAATCATCGGGGAAAATGGACAAGGGAGCACATATATCCAAGATTGGTAATAGACGTTCAAAGACCTTGTTGTACATCTGCGCAGAAAGCGCCAGATTGCACAACAAGGAGATTAAACTGTATTACGAGAGGCGTACTTTAATAGATAAAAAGCCGCGTCATTATGTACTAAATGCCATAGCAAACAAGTTGCTAAGGATCATATTCACCCTCGTGGAAAAAGGTGAATACTATGACGCAAACTTCATCAGGCAAGACCCAAGGGTCGTTAAACATAATTAACGTTAAAAAATGCGCTCAAAGCTTGCTCTATTAGAGTAAAACAGGGCG
>NZ_QSQJ01000048.1:0-29926 GCF_003436715.1 Prevotella sp. TF12-30
GATCTGGAGACCATGATCAGCTACTGTTTCCGAATGCCGGCAGAGGAAGAGGAGGGTAAATGGATGGTGAGTTCCGAGGTTTTCGATGTGCTTCATCTGCAATATCCTATGCTGGTAGGAAATATGAGTACCAAGGTGAAAATAGGTCAAACCCTCAAGTTTATGGGATGCAAGAGCAAGCATACCAAACACGGACAGGCCTATCAGCTCCTTGCTCTATCTGCCTGAGAAGTATTCTCCTGGAGCCGTTTTTCTCGAAAAGGTGAAGGGTGGGTGAAGGGTGGTGAAGGGTTGAGCCACCCCTTCACCTCTCGCAACCCTAGTGTTTATCGGGGTTTCAGGCGAAAAGGTGAAGGGTGAAGGGTAAAATGGAGAGTAAGGTTTTTCTATCTCCCGACGTATCGTTTTGTGCCTGGCAATGGCAAGATATTGCCCTGGTAAAGGGCAATATTGTGCCGTAGTGAGGCAATAAGAGAAAGGATCCGCTTTACCACCCGTCAGGACTATCATGACGACCTCTCAGAGACGTTTTGACATCTCGTAAGTATTATTAATTACTTATATAAATATTTTAAAATATAATAGTCACTATTGTCTGTTTCTTTATAAGAAATGTTCACATTGTTATTTTTCAAATGGGAGATGATTCTCTGCAATCTGTTTTTCTCTACAACTGCATACAAACTTGTCTTATCTGCATTTTTTGCAATAGGAAAAACTATCTCTTTGTTAGAAAAACAATTAATTCGTCCAATTTTTCCAGAAGACTTATCGTAAAACAGCATAAACCACTTTTTCATATTACTCCCCTTCTTCATCAAAAAGGAAATATATTTCTCTGTTTCTAATGTCGTGATTGGAAATTCCTTTTCCGTGCTCATTAACCAATTATGTAACCTTTCCTCGTTTTTACCTAAATTATCTACATCAGAGGCCTGTAATCCATTTTTTCCAAATTTTATTTTGTAAGCTTTAGAAAAAACATTTTTTGCTTTATCAAAAGTGTACAAATATTCAGAAACAAATGGCGGAACTATTCCGAGAAGATGGTCTGAAAAATCGAAAAAGCACTGCTCTTGCATATTTATGCCAGCAACAAACCCTTCGCTACAATCAAGTTCCTCCTTGATTTTCGCTTTTGAAGAATCAAAAATGAACATTTTGTTACTGTCTTTGCTGATACTTGTTGGAACTAATATATGCTGCTCAGAAGACAAATTGTAAATTTGTCCAAAGAAAAGCATTCCTTTACCTGATTTAGACCATTCTGTAGGAAGCGGTATTTTTTTCACAAAATTGAAATGCGTATCATAGCATAGCAAATTTTGAGGGGTTAAAATCTCAACATGATTAGTATTACTATTAAATCCAAAAGCTGTTACTATAGAATACTCTCCCAAACCATTACCAATTTTTCTAGAAGAACTAGAAACTAAATTTCCTTTATCAGTATATACATATATTACATTTTTTGAATCCTTTATTAAAATGTATGGTTCTTCCACAATAATCTGGGATACATTTGATAAAATAAAATCATCTTTGTTCTGCAATGAAATAATCTCAACTTTCGAGAACAGTTCCTGCTCTGTCATCACTTGAGCCTCATCAAAATCTATAATAGAACAACTTTCTTCATCTGTCCCTTTGCAAGAAACAAATGATAATATAACAACAAATACGATTAAATACTTTTGAATACGCATCATAGAAATCAATATTTAAATTCATAATTCCGGCATTGCTTAGATTTGTGAATTTTCTAAGCAATGCCAAACTACATTTTCAAACTTTTATACTTTTAACATGGATTCTTGCAGTAATCGTTAGTATAACCAGTGTACTCACATGCATAATACATATACTCTTGGCACATTTTCAGATTATACCCCTTTCTAAAACATCTTCCATCATATCCTTTATTGCAAAGGATAACAACACCATCTTCATTGTCTGTAAGTGCCTCAACATTCTCCATTGTCAAAGAACTTTCGTTAGATGCGGACTTGGTCATTCCACCATAAATACCTCCAACACAGCCTGCAAGGAGGCAAGCTATAAAAATAAAATGTTTCTTTTTCATTACATTACGATTTTAGTTTTACATTTTCCACTTATTATTCTTTTATAAATACATTTAATTTTCTCTTTTTCAATAGGACTACCTATCAAAATAACATTGAATTCTTTGTCTAAAAGAAATGAATGATATTGTTGACCTTTTGGTATAGTCACATTACTTCTTTGAAATATATTTTCTGTATCTAAATAGACAGAAGATTGCAAATCGGTAATATCCAATTCCATGTTCACGTCTTCTAATTCCTCTTTTTTAGGAGACAAGATAAATACATAGTCTATATCTATTCGTTCTTTCTTTGCTTCAGAAATCAAAGGATTCCAAAAACGTAGTTTCCCCAAAGCACAAGGACTGCAAACAGCAGAATCCACATATACAACCATCGTGAATTCCTTCCCTAATTTACTTAGAGGATTACGTCGGCATTCCATTTTGTCAAGGCACAATTCTATTGGTCGAGATTTCATTTGTTCTATATTGTCTCTCACTTGTTCTTTCTCAGACTTACATCCTGAGAAGAACGAGCACATCATTAAGCCTATTATGGTCAACTTTGGATTCTTCATTTTTCCGATTCCTTTAAAGATTGATTTCTCCACGATACACAGTATCGCCATAAATCATATACAAGATAAAGTCACCTTTTAAGGTACTAGGAAAAGCCGCATTTGTGCTCCCTTCTGGAGCTGTCAGGCTGTAAACGATTTTGTCACCTCTGTATGCATATATCATAATAGGTGCGCTGCTAGACTCAAAAGACAGGAGATTATCCTCTAAAAAGACTTCTGGCGACCAGGGCATTTCTCGCTCCCATGGAATACCAGGCTTAGTAGGGTTTTCAAAAGAGTTGGGTTGCATTTCCACTCTAACTTTTGTGCCAGCTAAAACATTTCCGTTAAAAAGCAGACACGCATAAATCATTATTAAAAATCTTTTCATTTCATTTCTATTTTTTATTGTTGTTTTATGTCTGCAAAAATAGGACGAAAAAGCTTAACTTCCAAATATCAGCAGTACATTTAGTACATTATCTTTCAGAAAGTGTTGGGCTTGTTGTTTGTAACACGCATTAAATCTGCATGTTAGAGCTAAAAGTATATTTAGTACATACTTCATTCCATCTCCTTAATCAATGCATCGAACTTCTTTATATTATCAGATTTAAATAACATTTGAACTAGTTTCTTGCGTTTATTTGTAATACTCTGCTTTGAAGTCCCCAGGAGATTAGCTATCTGAGAGGGCATGAAAGAAAGTCTTGTCAGTAGACAAATTCTAAACTCATCATCTAAAATGTCTTCAAATGAAGATAATTTTTGCCAAAAAGCAGGCAAACTTGCTTCAACTAATTTCTGCAGGTCTTTCCATTCACTAACAGTTGGTTGTTTACCTGTATTAGCGTATGCTTGGAATGCTAGAATAATCTTTGATTCCATAAATATATTTTCTTTTTTCCATTTTTCTTCATTCGCATTCGTTTTATAGATACTCAATATCCCATTCAGATTTACTATTTTAGAATCTTTAAGCTTGCTCTCCTTTTTAGTTGATACTAATTCTTTCTTGGTATGATCATATTGAGTTTGTATTTTTTGATTTCTTGCCTTCATTTTTCTTATTACCAAAAGTAATATCACTATCATTAAGAGAGATATGAATAAGGCTTTCCAAACATTTTTCGCTTCTTCTGCTTTTCTCGCAGCTTCTTTTTGACTTTCAGAATAATCGAACAAAGCCTGTACCTTACCTACTTCTTTTGCTGATAGCCGGAAGTTTACGGTGTCATTTGCATCTGCATACAAACGTACATACTTCACCACTGAGTCTACCATACCTTTATGACTATATATAGACATTAAACCCTTGTATCCAGCTTCTAAATTTTCAATATCAGAAGGGTAGTTCAACAATTTGCGATAGCAATATAAAGCAGAATCCAATTGTCCTACGTCTATATAATACCAACCAAGATAATTATAGAAATATTCTGTTCCAGGATATAAAGGTTCTCCTTTTTTATCCAATAGTTTGGACTTTGCAAGATATTCATCAAGTGTTCGCTTGGCTTTTACATAGTCCTTCCTCTTTAAGTAGATTTCTGTCAGCGGTATTAAAGTTGCAGCTGCATAATCATCCTTACCTATCTTTTTGTAGTATCGATAAGCCAGCGTTGCAATTTGATAAACCGAATCCATTTTCCCTAGTTGATAGAAAACGCTTATTTTACGTTCTTGTGCACGAACATATCCTAATGTATCATTTGCCATCAATGCAACTAATGCCTTCTTATCAAGTATCTTCGATTCCAATTGTGGATAACGTTGCAATCTATAGATATCCGCCATTTGTCCATAAACTTTAGACAATAGGGAGAAGTTGCAGTCGCTCTTTGTTGTATCTATTTTTGCGACAGCTTCATTATAATATAGCAAAGCCTTGGGACTATTTCCCTTATCACGATATACACAGCCCATTAAATAGTTAGCCCAGGTCTTTTCTCCAGTATTGCCATAAAATGCATAATATTCTAGTACATCATTCATATAATTGATGGTATCCATGGCATAAAAGAGTTTATTCATTGCTTTTGTTCGAAGCAATAAATATTTCATTCTGTCTGATTTGGAGTATTTAGAAAGACGATTTCCATCTTGACTCAACATAGCCCAAGCTGTGTCGGGGGATTCCTCCAACACGTTCTCTATTTGCTGCAACCGTTGCTTCTCGTTTGAAGTACATGCAACAAATAATAATACTATCAACCCCAAAAGCAGATTTATACAGTTTTTATTTGATAACAATATTCTTTTCATTCTATCAATGAGCCCACTTTAAAAAGTAAGGCCTGTTTAAAATGTTTATATTTCACGAAAATAATCTCTGATTTATGCCGTTATCTGGAATATTTTTCGTATCTTTACACCATCAATTAAAAGAATGACAATGTTTAAAAAGACAGATCCAAATCCTCAGTTAGATATATTCACGGCTCCCTCAATGCTGTTAGGAAGTCGTGCTTCAAATATGCCCCTTTTTAAAGTGGGCTCAGGTATCATTCTTGTAATGATTTAAGACATTCTCTAATTCATAACGATTCTTGCCGGTAAACTCCAGGGCGGATTCTAAGCGTTGCTCGTCGGAATCCACTACGGAACATGCCGTCAAAAAAAGTAGAAATAGTGTTAATAGAATTGGTTTCTTTTTCATCTTCGATATATACTAAATTTTATGCAAATATATGGAAAAAGAAAATACAATACGAAAAAATTAAGAAAAATTAAATATATTTATCGTAACTGTAACTACTCATGCCCTGGGGGGCTATCTTTGTATATCAATTGCTTATGCAGAAGCGTGTCAGATGTTGCATTTGTCTTAACTCCTCAGTGAGCGATAACTTCTTTAACTTTTGAACTTGTGAAACTTGTCCCCCAAAAAATATATAATAAATATTATGAGCCGATTCAACATAAATTCACCTTCAGAAATAGCTTCTCAAAAGCAGCAATTAAAATTTTATTCTCCTTTCACAATTATTAGAATGTGCATATAATCAATTACTTAAGTGTGAAAGGAGAATTCTCTGAAACAACAATAATAATCAGCAGAAAGGACTATTAATATAAGGAGAAGGCAACTTAGTCTAAGGGAGAAAGCAACTGTCACAAAAGGAATAGTAAAGGCTTCTTTGTATCGGATGACCCAGGTCATCCATATAGATGACCGGAGTGAGCCATATAGATGACCCGAGTCATCCATATAGACGAGCTTAGTCATCCATCCGATAAATCGCCCCTTTTCGCCTGCCAATACCTATCCATCATCCTTCTGGTTACTATGCTTCATCCCAACATTCATAGCAAAGACACTTACTATTCATTATCAAGACACCCACTATTCATTATCAAGACACCCACTATTCACTATCCACATCGCCACATTTAAGCTTAGCCATCAATTACCATCTCAAAATAAAGAGATTTTTCCTTTCATACTTAACTCTCTTATTTTCAGGACAATCCACATTCTGTGAAAGGAGATTGGTTATCCACCTTAACCCACATTGCAGCAACCTTTGGTGAAAAACTTAAAGAACTGAGGTAACCGTTAGGACAAGACTTGGAACGCGTCTTCCAGGTTCATTTGAATCACAATCCGAAAGTTCGCCTAATCCGGAAAATTCGATAGAAATCGCTTTATGCGGAAAGTGGACAAATAGTTGACTTTATGTTTTTTTAACGCATAATAGCGTGTTTTTTTCGAAAAAAAGTGTATTTTTGTGCCCATTATTATAAACATTTGCTATTAATCTTTTAATATGTTACTCATGAAAGAAATTAAAATTGTAGGTACTTTTTGTACTGGTGTTGTGCTTGTTATATTGAGCATGTATTATATGAGTAGAAATTCTACTATTAGCGACCAAGTCTTTTTGGATAATATAGAGGCTTTGTCGGGCGGAGAGAATGGTGGGGGAGATTGTTAAATGCTATTGTAAGATCCATTGGTTTTCTCCTAATGTTTGCTCAGTTAATGCTGATGGTGGATATTGTGGCGGAGATCCATGTGCTAATCACGATGGAAATTGTAGATAACTGATTTTGTTCTGATTCTCTATCCATACGTAGAGAATCCTAAAAAATAGAAGATATGAAGAAATATATTGTTGTTATGTTATTCTCTTTTTTAATGGCTTCTTGTGGTCAAGAAACTGAGAAAATTCATTTAGGGGAAAATTTAAGAGACAAATGCCATTTAGTTTGTATGGACTCATTGAAAATAGTAGCCGATAGTTTAAGCGGTAACGGAAATTTCTATATGAAAGATTCTGTCTTGACTTTTGCCGATATGACTTTGTGTACTTTGTTTCATTTTAATTTAAATAATTGTAAAGAACTTGGGCATAATTTTGATAAAGGAAATGGAAGAAACGAATTTTCGTCTTTGATGTATGCTTATCCTATCAATGGTTCAGATAAGTATTATGCAATGGACAGTTCTTTAGGCTTCTATATTTATGATGACAGAAAAGGGCAAATAGATAAAATATCAAAATTAGACTTTGGTTGGAATGATAAAAAGCAGGATTTTGACTCACCTGCTCTGTACAACCTAATGTATATGACAGAATTCGGTATGAATATCTCTAAGGTAAATGATTCGACCTTGATGCTTCCTGTGTCAATAATAGATAGAAATTTAACCAATATTACCAAGAAACGGTATGAGGAGGGACATATTTTTGCTGAAGTTAATTCTAATAATTTTAAGGTGACAAAGGTCTTTGGTAATTTTCCTGATATCTTTAAGGGGAAACCGTCTAATGTGTTGGAGTTTTTCCAATATGATAAAATTGGTGATACTTTGTATGTAAATCATTCCGTTGATTCACTGGTGTATGTTTATAAATACCCTGACAAGTTGTTATATACGATTGGTTTTGAGGCGCAGGGTGCCAAGCGTGATTATCCAGAACGGTTGGTTAAAGATCATTCTGTTTTTAAGGAAGATGTTGCAAAATTAAGCATAAATTCTGGATTAAAATTTGATAATGGATATTTGGTAAGAACCGTAATGCTGAATATGCTTACAGGGGAAACAGTTATGCAAATATATTCTAAAGATAATCTTGTCGGTGAATTTAAAATGCCATCAATGTTTAAATATTTAGGATATTACAATGGCTATTTTTATGGAATTTCTCTTTTGCCAAGGCAAGAAAATGATAAGTTCTATTATATGAGATATAAGTTTAAATTGGCTATAAATGAAAAGTAAGTTTTTTTTATGAAGAATAATACATTAAATAAAAGTCAAAAAGTAGTATTTGCTTATCTTATATTTATTTTTATGAATTGTTGCATGTTAATTTCTTGTGACAAATCTAGAGATAAGGAATCTAATATTGCGAAGTTTCAACAGAAGGTTGAGATAAAACCTTCTGTAACTTACATTGATAATGCATCCAAACAACTTGATTTGGTGTTAATGGACAAATACTATGTGGTTCAAAATGATGTGGAGGCTCATCAAAAACAACTTTCTGTTTACGACAAGGTGACAAACAAATATCTTTATGGTTTTGCGATAAAGGGACATGGAAAAAACGAAACCATGGCTATGGATATGGTGCAAAATCCGAATGGAGATACTTTGGAAATAATAGATCAGGCTAAATACAAAATTTTGAAGTATAAAGTAACTTCTCAAAAGGCAATCTTTATTGCCAGCAAGTCTCTGAAACTCCCTTTTGTCGGACCTTTACAAGAAGTGTATAGAGTAAATGACTCCATCCTCATTTTTAATACTTTGGATCGTGATTTGCAGACGTATAACGAAAAGAAGGAAAAATCTGTATTTGTTTATAATATGCTTGATAGCTTGGGGCTGGATGCAGAACACCGAAATTTTGCAGATTATCATTTTGCTTACAAAAAAAATAAGATTTGTATCGGTTTTAGGTTTATAAATGCAATAGCTGTGGGTGGTGTTGACAACTTTGGAGAAATTAAAATTTCTGAGATCAAAGCTGTAAAGGACAAAATCGATTTGTCTGGTTCCAAAAGAATATACTACTCGTTTGTTGATATGAATGACAGTAATATTCTGGCTCAGTATATGGGGTATGAGCCTGGTTTTATCTCAAAGGCATCTAACTATAAGTTGTATAGTCCTAAATTTGAGATTGAAATATATTCTCTAAATTTAATCCCATACAAGCACATAGTTCCAAAAACAGATGTTCTACGGTGTAAGATAAATCCTAACGGACATTGTTTTTATTCTTGGAATCCATTGGATGCCAAAGAAAATTTGCTAAAATTCAATTATTAGAATATTCTGTTAAATAACGGATATAGTATTTATGATTTGAAATGAAACAAACCCTATTAGCTCTCTTCCTGCTGTTCTTGACAGCATGTTCTGTGGTGGACTCTGGCGAACAACGCCTAGAGTCTGCCTTGGAATTTGCTGGAAAGAACCGTGGGGAATTGGAGAAAGTGTTGGAACATTATAAAGATGATTCCCAAAAACTAGAGGCTGCTAAGTTCCTGATTCGCAATATGCCCCATTGGTATAGTTACGAGGGTGCTCCGTTAGACTCCTTGAAGAATATACTAGCAACAGCCTACAAGAATCCGAAAGTGGGTGATATGAGCGAGATTGGAGGAAGTCAATGGCGTTATTACCCATTTGAGTCATTGCCAAAGGTATATGATGCTCAGGTTATCAAGGCAGACTATTTAATAGACAACATAGATAAGGCTTTTGATGATTGGAAAAGGTATCCTTGGAATAAACATTTAAGTTTTGAGGATTTCTGTGAATTGTTGTTGCCTTATCGTATCGCTAACGAACCATTAACAAACTGGAGGTCATTATATAAGGCATATTATGGCTCTTTGCTCGATTCTCTTTACCGTGGTAGTGATGTTGTAGAGGCTTGCCGCATAATCAATGAGCATATTTCCCAACAAAGAATTGAATATTACTCACATTTCTCAGCTCCACATTTTGAGGCGACTTTCTTGTTCTCAACCAAGTTTGGTACTTGCCGTGAGAGTTGCGACATCGGGCTGTATGCTATGCGCTCTTGTGGCATTCCTGTGGCTATTGATGCATTTATGTACGCAAATCATACTTCACACCAATGGCTTGCGTTAAGAGATACTACTGGTCGTTATATACAATTCGGATTTGATGACCTTGTGCCTACACGCAAGCTTCCTCATTCTGATGGGCGTAAGAAAGGTAAAGTGTATAGAAGCTGTTTTGGATTGCAAGAAGATCAAGTAAGGAAGTTTGGAGATGTCTCTGAAATACCTTTAGAAATGAGAAATTTCTTCCGACATGATGTCACAGATAATTATTTCGGTAAAAACCATGTGGAGATTCCTTTGAACATGCAAGAGGAGCGAGTCTATCTCGGAATATTCTCACCTCAAGGCTGGACTCCAATTGATGTAGGAGTATGTGAAGGTAAGAAGGTGCGGTTTGATAATATCGAACCAAATTTTATTTATCAGCCTATATGTTATGATGCTGCTAATGGCAAATGTATTCCTGTGGGGTATCCATTTGTTTTTTATTCAGGAAATAGAAAGTGCAGAATTTTAAAACCGATTTCTGGAAGTTATGTCGATATGGTATTGTCTAGGAAGATGCCTTTAGGCAAATTGTTTGCTGAGAGGCTTTGGCGTCCTATCATAGGATCGAGCATAGAGGCAAGCGTGGATGAAAGTTTTGTACAGGCAAAAAAGTTGTATGAATTTCGAGATACTTTGGATTATAGCAATCTGAAGATACGAGTTTCTGATAGGCGTTGTTTTCGCTATCTGCGTTATAATGCTCCTAAAAAAGCGCCAATGGAATTGGCTGATTTGGATATTTATGAGGATTCCTTATGTAGGAAGCCTATAGTCTTGAAATTGCTTACACCAGTGGATTCTACTTATAAACCAGAGAATGTAACAGACCATGATATGTTGACAACCTTTTATAGTGGGCAGCATAAAAGTTTAACCTATGAGCTGGATACTCCGTCTTCCATTCGGTGTGTAGATTTCTATCCTCGAACAGATGGAAATTTCGTGTGGGCTGGCGATACATACGAACTCTTATATTATGCTGGTGACAAAGGATGGGTATCATTGGGTAAGACTGTAGCTACAGGCAAGACAGTGGCTTTCCGTGGTCCCAAGAATGCCTTGTTTTGGCTTCGAGACTTGACACAAGGCAAGGAAGAACAGGTGTTTTTCTATGAAAATGGGAAGCAGGTGTTTAGTTACGATATAAAATAAACAGATAAGTATCAATAAAACAGATAAGTGAAACTTTTTAGCTCCGATAACGATATCAGAAAGGGAATAGGATTTTTGCCATTGCTGCTATGTCTGCTCCCTACGGTTCAGACAGTGACTCCGTTATGGTCTGAACCCTTGCTGTATGGTAGTGCCATAGGAAGTGTGTTATGCGCATTCTTTTGTATTTATGGCTTGTGCAGAGGTAAACATTTGCTTTGGCGATTGGATTTTGTGGATTTGCTGGTGTTTTGTTGGTGGCAGTATGTGCTAGTGCGAGGCTATATGCCATCGGAGGTTCCTTGCGCTCGGCAGGTTGTTACCTATACATCTTTGTTCGTATTGTATCTGATGCTGAGGCTTTTATTCATTGGCTTTGCGGTTAGAACAGTAGCTATAGAAAGTGCACTGTTTTTGGTGTGTGGATATGAGCTTTTATTGGGGGTGTGGCAATTTTGTGGAGGTGGCTATAATAGTGCTTCCGTTGCAATAAAAGGAATTTTTTTCAATTCAGGACCTTATACAGCTTTTATCGCCATTGGAGTGGCGATGGCTATCGTTTGGCTGAGGAAAGAGCAACAGTTCGGTGGATGGAAAAAATCCATCATGATAAAGGGAAATCTCTTTGTTCTTTTTGTGGGGATGGTCATGCTGGCGTTGATTCGGAGCAGGAGCGCCATCGTGGCTGTAGCGGTAGTGTTGTGCTGGCAATATAGAGGCTTGATAAGAAAGTACTGTGTATATTTGACGTTTATGGCAATCGGAATAGGGGCATACTTGTTTTTCTTGAAACAAGGTTCGGCTCTTGGCAGAACGTTCATCTGGAGGCTTTCTTTGGGCATGTTGACGGATAATGGATGGCTAGGGACAGGACTGGGGAGCTTTGCTGGCGAATATGGCAAGGTGTTGCAAACTTTCTTTTCCTCAAAAGACAATATTGTCTCGTATGCTATGAATGCCGATGTTATTGACTATGCATTCTGTGACATATTGCAAGTCGGTGTGGAGCAAGGGTGGATAGGTGTGATATTCTGCCTAATGACTGTGGGAGTGACGATGTGGCGTTTGCGAAAGATCTCAGTTGTGTTGTTGGGAGGGGCTGTCGCATTGGTGGTCTTCTCCTTGTTCTCTTATTCTTTTCAATTGTTCCCTTACCAGATGGTTATGGTCGTATTGATGGCGAAGGCTGCCGAGAGGTCTAGCTTGGGTGTTGCTTTTTCGGGGAGGAAGATAGCTTTGCTCTGCTTGCCGTTGTGTGGCGTGATGGGATTGTGCTACCACTTAGCGAACCGACATTTGCAGGCCCATAGGTCTTATAAGACAATGGCAAGGATGACTCATGAAACTTTTTTGCAGGATTATAATCGCTTGCTCCCATTATGTGAAGACGACAAGTACTTCTTGTTTGATTATGCGCATTTGTTGCGGGTCAACAAACATTGGATGGATAGCAATGCGATGCTTCGCAGAGGTCTCTTGGTGAGCAATGACCCTATGTTTTGGGTGTTGATGGGCAATAACCATCGGGATTTAGGACAATATCGGGAAGCTGAGATTTGTTATGATAAAGCATTCGTTCAAATGCCGAATCGTATTTATCCGCTCTACCAAAAGATGTGCTTGTATCAGCAGCTGAATCGGCAAGCGGATGCGAGGGTGATTGCTAAGAAAATATTGGACTTTCAGGAAAAGGTGTCATCGCAAGCTGTGAGTGATATGAAAAAAAATGCAAAAAAATGTCTGAAAAGTTTGTGAGTGTCAATATAAAATAGTACTTTTGTAACCAAATCTATAATCGTAAAACTAAACAATGACGAGAATGAGGAAAATAATCATATTGCTGTTGTTACTATGTGTTGGCTTGACGGCAAGAGCACAAAAAGTAATTTCCTTGAACGATGCTATCCTTATCGCTCAACAGAATTCCTATGATGCTCAGTTGGCTCGCTTCAGCTTTTTGTCTAGCTATTGGGCTTATAAGTCGTTTCGGGCAGAACTGCTGCCTTCGGTGAGTCTGACGGGAGGTCTCATGAACTTCGACCACTCCAGGGTGGAGGCAAGAAACTCCGAGGATGGTAGAATCAACTATGTGGATAATAATTCCCTCACCAATTCGCTGACCTTGTCGGTGGAGCAGCAAATAGCTTCCTTGGGGGGTACCTTGTCGTTGAAGTCTTATTTGTATCGACTCGACCAGTTCGACTATAAGATGACCACGTACAATACCTTGCCTTTGCGCCTGTCTTATTCACAGCCGCTGAGGTCGTACAACGAATTGAAATGGCGCAAGAAAACGGAACCCAAGGAGTTTGAGAAAGCCAAGAAGGTGTATTTGGAAAAAATGGAGGACATTGCCATACAGGTGGCGACGCTCTATTTCCAAGCCATATCGTCCCAGTCAAACTATAGTCAAAATGTGAGCAAATATTCTGATTTGGAGGCCCTGTATAAGATTTCGGAGAAGCGTCTTAACTTAGGCACCATTACCAAGAGCGACCTGCTGCAACTGGAATTGTCGAAGCTGAACACGAAGGTGGAGGTGAACAACTCAAAGATAAAAATGGACGATAGCTTGTTCGACCTCTTTTCCTATCTTCGTGTGACGGATTACGAGGATGCGAAACTCATTCCTCCTGCCAATGTTGCCGATATGGTGCTGAATGCAGACGAGGTGTTGCGAAAGGCGTGGGATAATTCTTCGCATTCTTTAACCCAGGAAATCTCCGTGTTGACGGCGCAGCAAAACCTGGCGCAGGCAAAATCTGTCAAGGGCATCCAGATGAGGCTGAATGCCGAGGTGGGCTTCAATCGCACGGCGGATGGTTTCGCCGCGGCTTACAGTCATCTGCAAGACAATGAAATCATCGGCTTGACCGTTACCTTGCCTATCTTCGACTGGGGCGTGCAAAAGGGAAAGGTGATGGTGGCGAAGTCTAACCTGGAACTTGCCAAGACCAAGAAGGAACAGGCTGACCAAGATTATGTGCAAAAGATAAAGCGAGACATCTTGCAATTCAGTTTCCAATCCGAGCAATGCCGCACTTCGATGCGTGCGCAGGAAATATCCAACGAGAGATATGAGATTACCAAAAAGAGATTCGAGACGGGCAATATATCCGTTACGGAACTCAATACTGCCATCCAAGAACTAGAGACCGCCAAGTCGCAATATATTAGCCAACTTCAGACGTATTGGTCTTATTATTATACATTGCGTAAATACACCCTGTACGACTGGGATAAGCATCAAGACTTAACGGTTGATTTTGATAAATTGGTTCAAACAAACGGAAAATAATGAAGATGAAAATAAAAAATGTGATATGGGCTGCGCTTATCGTGGTGTCGGCATTGAACTCCTCTTGCCGACAGAAGACGAATGCGGAGGAAGAAAAAATGGTAAACGCTGAAAGTATTCCTACTGATGTTTATGTGGATACGATAAAATTACATCGGAAGACGTTTCATCGCCAGTTGATATGCAATGGCAAGCTGAGGGCTATCGAGAAATGCGAGCTTGCCTTTACCGATGGAGGCATCGTGAAGAGGGTATATGTGCATAATGGCTGCAGGGTGGCTAAGGGACAATTGATAGCCAAAACCGATGGTGGCGACGCCGCTCTGGAAGTGGAGAAGGCTACCAAGCAACTGGAAAAGGCAAAGGTAGATTTGGCCGACAGGCTCATCGGATTGGGATATGATGGCATTTCTGCCAACGTGCCTTCCGATGTGATGCACCGTGCCAAGGTGGCATCGGGGTATTATCTGGCCCAATACCAGTTGCAGTCGGCTCGCAACAGTATAGACAAATGTGCGCTTGTGGCTCCTTTTGCCGGAAGAATCGCCGATTTGGAAAATAAGCGCAACCAACGTTTGGATAAGCTCTGCACAGTCATCAACGATACGCAACTCGATGTGGAGTTTAGTGTGTTGGAGACTGAAATCAAGAATATCCACAAGGGGCAGAAGGTGATAGTGAGTCCTTTTGTTGACGAGAAGGCTCAGTATGCGGGTACGGTAACAAATATCAACCCAACCGTGAGCGAGAAGGGACTCATCAAGATAACGGCTCGCATTCCTAATCCTTCGGGAAAAATGCTCGATGGCATGAATGTGAAAGTTATCATAGAGAATGATGTGGCTCAATCGTTTGTGGTGCCTAAGGATGCTGTGGTGGAACGTGATGGCTATCATGTGGTCTTTCTCTACAAGGATGGCGAGGCTGTGTGGACATACGTGGATATCGCTTATAGCAACATTGGCTCATACGCCATCAAGGGCTGCGAACGCAAGGAGACGGAGTTGCATGCGGGAGATGTGGTCATCACTTCCGGCAACCTGAATCTAGCTGATGGAACGAAGGTGAAAATCAAGAAGAGATAAAAACTGTCAACGCCTATGATTAAGTATTTGATTCACCGTCCGGTGGCGGTAACGATGATACTGATTGCCCTGGTGGTGATTGGCATCGTCGGCATCAAGAACATTCCCGTATCGCTGATGCCCGACATAGACATTCCGCAGATTACCGTGCAGGAGAGTATGCCAGGTTGCTCTGCGCAAGAGATGGAAAAACGTGTGATAGCTCCCCTTAGGGGGCAGCTTGCGCAAGTGTCGGGCGTGAAGAGCATCAGCTCAGACTCTCGAATGGATGTGGGAAATATCTTGTTGAAGTTTGAGCCTGGTGCCAACATCGACATGCTTTTCATCGAGGTAAATGAGAAAATCGACATGGCGATGGGAAATATGCCGAAAGATGTGGTTCGTCCCAAGGTCATCAAGGCGAGTGCTTCGGATATTCCTGCCTTTTTCCTCAACGTCTCTTTCCGTGGAGAACCATCGGGGCAGGAGGCTTCGGCAAAGTTTGCCCAACTGAGCGACTTTGCCCGAAATGTGGTGTGCCGTCGCCTGGAGCAGTTGCCGTCCACAGCCATGGTGGATATGAGCGGACTGACTACCTCCGAGATTCAGTGTGTGCCTGATGCGGACAAACTGGCGGCTTTGGGCATCACGGTGGAGGAGTTGCAGCGAGCCTTGGCTGAGAATGACATCCGATTGTCTGCCCTTACGGTGGTTGATGGCATTTACCAGTATAATGTGCATTTCGACAGTCAGATTTTGACGGTGGATGATGTGCGCAATGTTTATATCAACCATGAGGGGCGGATGCTCCAGCTCAAGGACTTGTGTAAGATAGAGGAGCATCCTGCCATACGCAGAAACATCGTCAGGCATAATGGGAAGAATTGCGTTACCTTGTGCATCATCAAGCAGAATGATGCACAGATGGATGAGCTGAAGAGCGAGGTGGACAATGTGATTGCCGACCTGGAGAAAACTTATCCTGATTTGGAATTTGACATAACTAGAGACCAAACGGAGTTGTTGTCTTATTCTATCAACAATTTGGAGTGGAACCTTTTGGCGGCAGCCTTTTTTACCTTGTTGGTCTTGTTGTTCTTTATGCGTAAGTGGCGCTTGGCTATGTTGGTGGCATTGTCCATCCCATTGTCTTTGCTCATCACGCTGTTGGCATTCAAGTTGTTGGGCATCTCCCTCAACATCATATCCTTGTCGGGATTGATTCTGGGTGTGGGTATGATTGTGGATAACTCCATCATTGTGATAGACAACATCTTGCAGAAATTGCATGGTGGCAATACCTTGGCTGAGGCGATATGCCAGGGAACCGCAGAGGTGTTTACGCCGATGTTGAGTTCTGTATTGACCACTTGCAGTGTTTTCGTGCCGTTGATTTTTATCGGTGGAATGACGGGCGCTTTGTTCTACGACCAGAGTATGGGCATTGCCATAGCCCTTTTTGCGTCGTTGGCTGTAAGTATGATCGTGCTGCCTGTATATTTCAAGGTGCTATATCAAAAGGTGCACAAGCGCAAGCTTGAGAAGGGCGAGGCTTTGGTGGCAGATGACGAGAAAAACGTGACGAAAACAAATCGGGCGATTTTACGCTGGTATGAGAAGACGCAGAGCTGGATGTTTGCTCATTTGCGCCTCTGTCTCTTCTTGTTCTTGCTCTCTGCCCCGGGACTCGTGGTGATGTTTTTAATCTCCGAGAAAAGACAAATGCCGGAGGTGAGCTATACGGATGCCATCATGTATGTGGATTGGAATGCGGGCATCTCGGTGCAAGAGAACGATAGGAGAATCAGCCAAGTGCTGGAGCATTGCAAGAAAGGGGTGGAAGAGACAACCTCGATGGTGGGTACGCAAGACTTTTTGCTGTTCCATACCCAAGACATTACCTCTTCCGAGGCATTGGTGTATTTTAAGTGTGAGTCGGTGGATGAGTTCTTGCAAGCCAAGAAGCGATTGCAGTCGTATGTGGCTGAGGCTTATCCCGATGCGTCTGTCTCGTTCTCTCCTTCGGGCAACCTATTCGATATGATATTCTCTTCTGGGGAACCTGATTTGCGATTGAAGTTGCAAGACGCTGGGGGACATCGCCCTACGGTGTCGCAGGCTATGGCTTTCACCGACAGCTTGCGCCAGCATTTCCCTGAAGTGATGATTCCACCTGTGGTGACGGAGGAGAACTTGCAGTTGGTGGCTGACGTGGAGCAGATGACCATTTATGGCATCTCTTACGCCCAACTATGTGATAGGTTGCGCCAGATATCGGGAACCAACGAGGCTTTGCGCATCAACCAAGGTGCGGGAAGCGTGCCTGTGGTGATAGGTTCGTCGAAGGCGGACAGGGAGTCGATATTGTCGTCTTCCATTGATGCCAAGGATGGGGTGAGCATACCTTTGAGCCTGTTGCTGAAGGAGCGTATGGCGTATGACTATAAGCATCTGTATGGCTCGGAAGGGGGCGAATACCAACCTGTTGACATACAAGCCTCTGGCAAGGAGGTGAGACGGATTCTGGATTTCGTGTCGCAATACGAGGCTCAGCATGACGATGTGAGGATTGTTGCCAGTGGCGACTATTTCTCCAGTCGGCAGATGATCATGGGCTTGGTCTGGATTTTGGTCGTTGCCTTGCTGCTCTTGTATTTCATTCTGGCGGCACAGTTTGAAAGTATGATACAGCCAGCCATCATCTTGTCGGAAATCGTGCTGGATGTGTTCTGCGTGTTGTTGGTGTTGTGGTTGCTCGGAATGTCCATCGACATCATGTCGATGACCGGTGTCATCGTGATGGCGGGCATTGTCATCAACGACTCTATCTTGAAGATCGACACCATCAATCATCATCGCCGTGAAGGGAAGCCGCTGATGGAGGCGATAGAGCGGGCGGGGCATGAGCGTCTGATGCCTATCATCATGACTTCGCTGACCACCATTTTCTCTTTGTTGCCATTTATGTCGAGAGGCTCCATAGGTGCCGACATGCAATTCCCGTTGTCGCTAGCCATCCTCATAGGCATGGTGATAGGCACTTTGGTGAGCATCTTCTTTGTGCCAATCCTCTATTACTCAATATATAGAAAGAAAACAGACAAAACGAAAAATTGATATACGATGAAACTATCCTCTTTTAGTGTGATATTGACTTTCGTCATCTTGATGATTATTGGCGTGGCGTTGGCTCCCCTCATCGACGTGGGGACTGAGCCGACACCACGACAGGGCAAGCGCATGACCATCAAGTACGAGTGGCCTCATGTGTCGGCAAAGGTGGTGGAGCAGAATCTCACCTCGCCGATAGAGGGAATGGTGTCTGCGCTGAAAGGGGTGGAGAGTGTTTCTTCCAAGTCTTATTTTGGCAAAAGTGAAATCGTGGTCAATCTGAAGGAGAATGTGGATGTGTCCTCCGTCAGGTTCGAGATTTCTTCCTTGTTGCGACAGTCGCACGAGCGATTGCCGAAGGGCGTTTCTTATCCTACGCTGATGGGAGGCGAGGTGGTCAGCGGCATGGCATCGCACAATGCCCAAAAACTGTTGCTGACTTACCTGGTGAATGCCGACATACAGCCCGAGTTGATTAAGAACTTTGTGAAGGAGAATGTGGTCAGGCAACTGGAGGCAGTGGATGGCGTTAACAAGGTGGAAGTGACTGGCACGACGGATACATACGTGGAGATAAGTTATGACCCGATGGCTCTTTCTGCATACGGCATCACGTCGAACGACATAGCCAATGGCATTCGCAACTATATCGGGCAGGATGAAATCATCGGTACGGTGATGCACACCACGGCGCAGGGAAACCAAGAGAAAATTGCCTTGCATCTCACCACCGAGTTGTTTGGAAAACCTTTGGGTGAGATGCCTTTGAAAAACATAGATGGAAAGGTGGTTTATCTGAACGATTTAGCTGCCGTGCAAGTGAAGAACCAGGATCCCGACAGCTATTATCGGGTAAATGGTTTGAACACGGTATATATCAACGTTTATATTCCTTCGGATGGCAAGACCGTGAGGATGTCGGATGTCGTGCAGGAGAAGATGGAGCAGCTGAAGGCTGGCATTCATCAGAAGGTGTATTTCCAGTTGTCGTATGACAGTGCCAAGCAACAGCGAGAGGAGATGTCGAAGTTGCTGAGAAGGACATTGATGTCGCTTGCCATCCTGCTGGTGTTTGTCTGGCTTACCAACCGAGACTGGAAATATCTGGCTATCGTTGCTTCCACATTGGCTGCCAATCTGTTGATAGCCATCATCGTGTTTTGGTTGTTCGACATCAAGCTGCACATTTATTCCTTGGCAGGAATCACCGTCTCTTTAGGACTTATCATTGACTCTACGATTGTGATGGTCGATCATTATGGTTATTATCACAACCGCAAGGCTTTCTTGTCGTTGTTGGCGGCTATGCTCACCACGATAGGGTCTATGGTGGTCATTTTTTTCCTTCCTAAGGAATTGCAGCAAGACTTGTACGATTTCGCTTGGATAGTCATCATCAATCTGGTGGTGTCTTTGGTCGTGGCGTTGTTTTTTGTGCCAGCCATCATCGACCGTTGGCAATATAGCAGCCAAAGGCAACATCTCAGGTTGGGCAGGGTGGTCGTTAGGTGCAATCGCTTCTACAGCCGTTATATCGCATTCACCTCCCGCCGTAAATGGGTGTATTATGTCTTGTTGGTGTTGGCGTTCGGCATTCCTTTCCAATTTTTGCCAGATCGGTTGGGGACGGATGACGAAGCGTATGGAATGGAACAGGCGGATGAGGCTCGTTTGCCTTGGTATGATGCGCTTTATAACCAAACGTTGGGCAACTCTACTTTCGTGGATAAATACAAGCCTTTGCTGTCTAAGTATTTGGGCGGTACTGTGCAGATGTTTGCCGATTATTTGGACGAGGATAGCCGCCGGGGTGATGAGAATGAGGAAAAGGTATTGCACATCCGAGCACAGATGCCTGTGGGCGGTACAGCCGTGCAGCTTAACACCAAGATGATGATTGTGGAGGAAACGCTGAAGAAATATAAGGAAATCAAGGAGTTTGTCACTCGCATTGATAAGAGAAATGGCGAAATCGTTGTTCACTTCAAACAGGGTGTTGACAAGACCTCTTTCCCATATCGCCTGGAAAATGAGGTGATAGGCAAGGTGATAACGATTGGCGGCGCTGACTGGAGCACTTATGGCGTGAGCGAGCGAGGGTTTAGCAATGCCCTGAACTTGCTGTATCGCAGCAATCGCTTGACGCTTTCTGGCTATAATTACGACCAGCTCTATCGTCTGGCAGAGGACGTGTGCCGCTATATGAGAAAAAATCCACGTGTGCAGGACTTGACCATTGAGACTCCGGGCTTTGAAAACCAAGAGCCTGAATTCTTCATGGACTACAAGAAGGAGCAAATGGCTCTTTATCAGGTGGATGTGGATGATGCGCATGGATCGCTGGAAAATATCTTGATGTCTAGCTATGTAGGGTATTATAAGGATAACAACATAGAGTCTGACGTATATCTCAAGCCCTTGCCTCAAACGTCTTTTGACTTGTGGCATGTGGAAAACGAGCAGGTGAAGGTGGACTCAAGTGAGCTGTTTGTGCCAGAGGCGATGAAGATGGAACGCCGTGAGGCGAAGAATGTCATTCCTAAGAAAAACCAGGAGTATATGCTGAATGTGGCATTCAATGTGATGGGTTCTTATACCTACTCATCCGAGTATATAGACGGAGTGCTCAAGTATTTCAATAAGACTTTGCCTGTGGGGTATCGTTGCGAGAATACTTCTTACCACAGGTCTATCAATGAGAAATCCAATTATTGGTTGCTTTTCTTGATAGTGGTGATCGTGTTCTTTATTTGTGCCATTCAGTTTGAGTCTGTTCGCCAGTCGCTGGTGATAGTTTCCGTCATTCCTGTGGCGTTGATAGGCAGTTTCCTTACTTTCTGTTTTACGGAGATTCCTTTTGGCAGTGGAGGCTTCGCTTCCTTGGTATTGCTGATTGGTATAGTCGTGAACTCGGGCATTTACATTTTGAGTCAATATAACAATATGCATCGCTTGTCGCATCGTGGCAAGATAAGGGATTATGTCAGAGCCTTCAATCACAAGATCATTCCAATCTTCCTGACGGTGTCTTCTACGATTGTGGGGCTGGTTCCGTTTTTCATGGATGGCAAGGACGAGCCATTCTGGTTCTCGTTTGCCACGGGAGTAACGGGTGGACTGCTCTTCTCCCTCCCTGCGCTGATATTCATCATGCCTATCTTTTGCAAGTTTGGGGAGAAAGGGAAGCGGTAGTTTGTGTTTTTATATGTAAAGAAATTGATTATGATATTATTTAATAAATGCTATATAAACCTGCTTTTCGGGTTGATGGTGACATTTGATGTTTGGAAAGGCTTATTGTTTACGTCTTTCTTGATGATAGTAGTCTTACTTATTGTAATAAGTAAAATGAAGGCAAGAAGTCTAAAGATGCAAACTCTATATGGTGCTACCAAGAAAGAATTGTATTCAACCCAAAAGGAAGTGAAGTTTCTAAAACAAAAGTTGGAAAATCTGAATGGTATGTTGAGTGTCTATGAAACGAATGAGAATGAAGACAAATGGAAAAAAGAGAACACGTTTATGGAATCCAAGGTGGTTTTGACTTTCCAAGAATATGCTAATGTTGGTAAGAAACCGTCTGCTAGTGAATGGAAAGACTTGCAGAAATTGATTGAGGCAAATCTGCCTGCGTTTTGGCAAAGAATGTCTTTATTTGACGGAATCTTAGATGATGAGTTTAGAATTTGCTTGCTGACAAGACTTTCTTTTTCCCCTTCTCAGATTGCGAGTCTTTTGGGTATTTCAAAGCAGAGTGTTACCAATAAGCGTAAGAAATTAGTTCTGCTATTGTTTAAGTCTGATAATATAAAGAAGTTTGATGCTTTTATTAAGGCATTGGAATGAAGAATGTATTAAATGTACTTTTTATGTTAATATATTGATTTGTTGCTAGTTGTGATGTGTAAGTTTACTGAAGTAGAAAAGATAGTGTACTAAATGTACTGCTGATATTTGGAAGTTAAGTGTTTTTTTACTAATTTTGTAAGCAACAAAAACAATTTTGCACTAAAAATGAAGGCTAAACTATCTATAATAGGTACGATGATATGCTTGCTCTTTTTGGGCTGCAAGTCGGAGAAGGAACAAGTGAGAGACAAGATTGAACAAATGAAATCTCGTCCGATTGAGTTGTGCCTAGACAAGATGGAATGTCGGCGTAATCCTCTGAATGAACTGGATAAGAAGTACACGATGGTTGAATATATAGATTCTACAGAGTGTACCCCATGTGCCTTGAATAAACTTCGCATTTGGAATCCTTTGATAATGGAGGCTAGAGCTAAGGGTGTAGATATAAACTATATTTTTATTGTGGCTCCCAAGCCATCTGAAATGGATGATATAAATTTAGAACTAGGCGTTACGGATTTACAGAGTTCTGTCTATATTGATACTTCGTATGAGTTTAGAAAGCTGAATCCTTCTATGCCGATTGATAATAAATATCATTCATTTTTATTAGGAGAAAATAATGAAATATTGTTTGTTGGTAGTCCCATAAAAAATGAAAAAGTGAAAAATATTTACAAAAGAATTCTTAAATTTTAAATTAAGTGCAGAATATGAAGAATAAATTTTTAGGAGCATTATGCCTTGCGATAGCTTGTGCTGGTGCAATGGCTTATTCTAGCCGTTATTCAGAAGACAACCCTTCAAGAGATGTTGTGTTGATGGAAAATGTTGAGGCACTTTCCCAGTCAGAATCTGGTGGAGTCTATCTTCCTTGTTATGCGAGTCCTACAAGGAAGTGCAGTGTAAATGTAAGTACTGCTAGTGGACAAGGTGTGTTGACACTTGATGACCATCAAAAAGTGCAGGCGTAAAGTTGTAAATAATAGAGATATGGAGGAGGGATTCTTCATATCTCTTATAATTAATAAATTATGCAAATGAAGAGATTTTTAAAAAATAATTTGATAATCATAGGCTTGTGCTTAGGATTTATATCTTGTTCTTCTGAGCAAAAGTATGTGGAAACAGAAAACTTGCAGGGAGAACTTATGGTTACAGATTCTTTAAATGCAGGTGCTAATCCTAGCATTCTTGCAGATAGTGTTTGGCTTTTGAGTTCATTTTCTAACAAATTTAATACTAATGTTTCTGTTCAGAAAGGAGACTCACTTAAGACCAAAACCCTTGCATTTATGAGAGGTGCTGGACATGGAGAATATGACAAAACGGCATTTGCGGTTTCGTCAGACAAAAGTCTGTATGTGCTTAATTGTTCTTCCAATGGGAATAAAATATACTCATTGTCACGAGTTGCACAAGCAAAATGGCTTAATGGAAATTATAAGATTGATGAAAGCTATGATTTGACTAAGTTGCCAGCTCTAAGATATATTCCTGGTAATTATATTATGCTTTCAGATTCTACATTCTTGATATGTGGTGCTCCATATAGCCAAATAGAACATATATTTACGGTTGTGAATTTTAAAAAATCAACGTTAACCCCCTTAAACTATTGGCCAAAAGACAAAAATCAAAAGGGAGGTTTGGCAAAGCATTCCGTTTATACGGACAATGCGAGTATTTTTAGAAACAAAGATAAATTCTTGTATTTGTGCGGATGGGAACGTTATGCTTTCCTATTTAAGATAGATGAGGGCAATGTTGAAGTAGAGAAGGAACTATATTCTGAGAAATTAGATTACAAAGAGATTGCTGACGGAAATTATGCTCCCACTAAGATAAGCGGAAAATCTCTTAGAATGGATGCAAACCAAAAGGCAATATATGTTTTTTTGATAGAGAAAAATAAGGAAGGACAAGAGCCGAAGAATTATATGGAGTCTCAATTTGGCAATGAGGTAGAGGTGTATGACTGGGATGGGAAGCTTTTACGCCATATCATACTAGACAAAGTTGGCTACAACATAAAGGTTTCTGATGACAATAAATGCCTCTATCTCTTTACTATGAATACAAAAAGTAACGCCCATGAAATTTGGCAATACCAATTATGAAAATATGTCAAGTGCCTCTTTAATCTTAAAGTGGCATTTGGCCTTAAAAAAGAATGTTTATGAAGAAAGTTATTTTAGTGTTAAGTGTTTGTGCTGCTTTGATTGCTGTATGGGGATGTAAGCAAGAAAACACCAACGTAAAGCAATTAGAGTGTGCTAGAAAAATCTCTGTAGAAGTTGGTTTGCCTATGGCTTTAGCTGCAGAGCAGAACTCTTTTATCGTTTCTGATTTTAAAGATGCAAAGGGAATGATAAAGGTGTTTGATATGGAAACGGGTAAACTCAAATATCAATTGGCTCCTAAAGGAGAGGCAAAGGACGAGGTGTTGGATGCCTCGAATTTTGAATTGTTGAAAGATAATGAAGAAACGTGGCTTTATGTGTATGATTTAGGTAAAGGTAAACTTTTAAAGTATGACTTTGGCAATTTAGCAAATAATGGTAATCCTACGCAAATAGACAAGTTGAAGTCTAATGATCGATATTATTGCATAAACAATATAGGAAAAGGGTATGCTGCATTGGGAGTTTTTGAAAATCATAAATTTGATTTGTTGAATGATTCTCTAAAAAAGTATTCCACTTATGGCTCTTATTTGCCAAACAAGGAAAAGGTTTCTAATAAAATGATTGATGCAATGGCTAATTTTGGACGTTCGGTTGTGTCTTCTGATAAGAAAATACTAGTGAACTTTTCCTTTGCTGCAGGGGTGTTGAGATTTTATGACATAAAGGATGGAACATTGATTCATCGTAAGGATGCTGTAGTGAAGCCAATGAACTATAAAGTGAAAAATGATGACTATCAATTGCAGGATGGCCTAGGGTTCTTGGATGCGGCAAATTCCGACAACTACGTTTATGCCTTATATTCAGGGGAAAAAGAAAATTTTAATGCTCCTATGCCTACAGCTAGTTATGTCTATAAATACGATTATCAAGGCAATCTAAAAGATATTTATCATTTGGATAAAGCCACCTTTACGTTGGCTGTGAAAAATGACGATTCTCAATTGTTTACAATCGTGGACGACCCGAACTCAAAAATATTTGTTTATAATTTGAAATGAGTGACACTTGATGACCAGCAAAAAGTGCAGGCGTAAAGTAATAAATGATAGAGATATGGAGACTCCATATCTCTTAATTAAAGGATTTTATCAATGGAGAAATTATTTCTACCTGTACGGTTGGAATGATTTCGAGATGTGTATGGCAGTGGAATACATTGTCTGAGTGAAGCTAGTTGAAACTGTCTCGCCTAGACAGCTAGTCTGTCAGAGTTCGGCAGTCTGACTGTCTAGGCGGGACAGTTTCAACAACTACTCGTACAAGAACTTCGTGGAGCGATGCCTGTTGATTGGTGAGTCAATTTTGCATTTTAGACCGCACTCCGCACGGGAACCGCACTCTGCAAGTTGTTGTTTATCAATAAATTATGTCGTATTTGTGCGGTGTTCGGTCTATTTCTATTTTTCATTCATACAGGTTGAAAATATTTGTTTATAATTTGCCAATCAGCACCAATTAAAAAGGAGGAAGATGGCAAAAATCTGTATTTTTATACGTAAATAATGTCAAAATGTAAAATGATTGACTAAAAATAGTGTTGTTTTAAAATAATTTCCGTATCTTTGCAGACAAATTGCGAATATCAATATTAATACTGTATAGATTATGGAAAAGATTAAGATGACGACTCCATTGGTAGAGATGGATGGTGACGAGATGACAAGAATCCTCTGGAAGATGATCAAGGACGAACTGATTCTTCCTTTTGTAGATTTGAAAACAGAGTATTATGATCTGGGTCTCCCTTATCGTGACCAGACCAACGACCAGGTGACCATCGACTCTGCTGAGGCTGCCAAGAAATATGGTGTAGCAGTAAAGTGTGCTACCATCACTCCTAATGCCCAGCGTATGGATGAGTATAAGCTTCATAAGATGTGGAAGAGCCCTAATGGTACTATCCGTAGTATTATGGATGGTACTGTGTTCCGTGCACCTATCACCATCCCAAGTATCCACCCTTGTGTGAAGAACTGGGAGAAGCCTATCACCATCGCCCGTCATGCATACGGAGATGTATATAAGAGTGTGGAAATCCGTGCCGATGAACCGGGAGTAGCCAAACTCGTGTTCGAGGGTAAGAGCGGAAAGAAGCAGGAGGTGGAAATCCACAACTTCGATGGTGCAGGCGTTATCCAGGGTATGCACAATACCGACAAGAGTATCCGTAGCTTTGCTCACAGCTGCTTCAAGTTTGCCATCGATACCAAGCAGGATCTCTGGTTTGCTACCAAGGATACCATCTCAAAGACTTACGATGCGCAGTTCCGTAAGATTTTCGAAGAGGTTTACGAGAGTGACTACAAGGAGAAGTTTGCTGAACTCGGCATCGAATACTTCTATACATTGATTGATGATGCGGTGGCTCGTGTAATCCGTAGCAAGGGTGGATTCATCTGGGCATGCAAAAACTATGATGGTGATGTGATGAGCGATATGCTCAGTACTGCTTTCGGTTCTCTGGCTATGATGACCTCTGTATTGGTCTCTCCAGAAGGAAAGTATGAGTATGAGGCTGCGCATGGTACCGTTACCCGTCACTACTATCGCTATCTGAAGGGTGAGGATACCTCTACCAACCCAATGGCAACCATCTTTGCATGGAGTGGAGCCTTGAGAAAGCGTGGTGAGATGGATGGACTTCAGGATCTCCAGAACTTCGGCGACCAGCTGGAGGCTGCTTGCTTCGATACCTTGAATGATGGTATCGCTACCAAGGATCTCGTCAATCTGATGGAAGGTGTTGAGGCTAAGCCTGTCAACTCAGCCGGCTTCATCGCTGCTATCCGTGAGCGCCTGGAGAAGAGATTGGCATAGTCCTCTCTCTCTTCTTCAAAAAGATAAAAAAGCCCTGCAGTACTTCTCGTTTATATAGAAGTATTGCAGGGTTTTATTTGTTAGAAAAGTGATTTGTTTAGTTATATGGTGTAGACAATATAATTACACTGAGTTAAAAAGTGTAATATTATACTATGCTTTATCGTTTTTTTTGCAAAAAATCGTTGTTGTTACAAAATTGTAATCTGATGTAACGCTTATTACGAGATAAAAAATGTATTTTTGCACCATAATTACGAATTTATAAAAAATAGATTATGGAAAAGGCGGATAAAAGAATTCTTGTTGTTGATGATGAACAGGATTTGTGTGAAATCTTGAGTTTCAATATCCAGATAGAAGGATATCATGTGGATACAGCCAATTCTGCCGAAGAGGCTTTGGAAATGGATATTGCATCCTATGATCTGTTGCTGCTGGATGTGATGATGGGAGGTATGAGTGGATTCCAACTGGCTAAGAAGTTGAAGGAGAACCCGATGACTGCCCATGTGCCAATCATTTTCCTTACCGCTCGGGATACGGAGAATGATACGTTGACGGGATTCAACCTGGGTGCTGATGACTATATTTCCAAGCCATTCTCCATCCGTGAGGTGATGGTACGCATTCGTGCCGTATTGCGCCGTACCGCAGAACAGAATGGTAGTGCTGATGAACCTAAGGTGATTGGCTATCAGGGGCTGGTGCTGGATCTTGATAGGAAAACGGTTAGCATTGATGGCGAAGCTGTTCCTTTTACCAAGACTGAGTTTGAGTTGCTCCATCTCTTGTTGGAAGAAAAGGGCAGAGTCTTCTCCCGTCAGGAATTGATAGATAGGGTGTGGCCTAAGGATGTGATGGTGCTCGATCGTACCGTGGATGTGAATATCACCCGTATGCGTAAAAAGGTAGGACGATTCGCAAAGTGCATCGTGACTCGCCTCGGTTTCGGATATTATTTCGATGCCTGATTGGTTTGACTTTGATTTACAGATAATTGTGAAGTTTAATATTCAGTTTTTAAAGTTCAATGCTTAAAACAAATACTGTAGGTAGAAAATTGTACTTTAGTGTGCTGGCGGTGTTCCTAGTGTTCGCTGTCAGCTTTATCGTGTTTCAGCAAACACGAGAGAAGCAGTATAAGATTAGTACCCTTACCTTGAAACTTGCCAACTATAACGAGTTGCTGGTGGAGGATCTCGCTCTCTCTTCTTCAAATGGTATTCTATTGTCGGATACGGTGAATCTGGTGGATAGTGTCAGGGTAGCTGAGGCTAAACTTGAGGATTTTGTTCAGGAACACGAAAGTAAAGACTTGCGAGTGACTCTTATCAAGCCTGATGGTAAGGTAATCTATGATAATATGCGTAAGGATTTTCGCAAGTTTTCCAATCATGCAAAAAGAGCGGAGATTGCGGAGGCACTTCAGGATGGAATGGGAACCAGTGTAGAACGCCAGTCTTCTACCCTCAAGCACGATTATTTCTATGTAGCATCCTATTTTCCTAAAAGTCAGCTAGTTGTGCGTACGGCGTTGCCATATAACGATGATTTGGCAAAGTCGCTTCAGGCTGATCAGCATTATATCTGGTTTGCTCTTGTTGCCGTCATCATTCTTACGCTTGTGCTCTATCGGTTCACCAGTCGTCTGGGGAGTAATATTTCCAAACTCCGTATTTTTGCCTATAAGGCAGATCACAATGAAAGCCTGGAGGTAGAAGATTTGGCAAGCTTTCCGGGAGATGAGTTGGGAGAAATTGCTGAAAGAATCATCAAAATGTATAAGCGCGTGCAGACTACCCGAAAAGAACAGGATATCCTGAAAAGACAACTTACTCAGAATATCGCTCATGAGTTGAAAACTCCTGTGGCTAGTATTCAGGGATATCTGGAAACGATTCTGGATAACCCGCATATCAATGAGGCGACCAAGGCGCAATTCCTGCAACGCTGCTTTGCACAAAGTGAGCGTTTGACCTCCTTGCTTCACGATATCTCTACGCTTAACCGTTTGGATGATGGTTCTGATATGATAGATTTTGAGGCAGTAGATATTACCCAGATGGTGGCTGATATTACCCGTGAGACAGCGTTGGCTCGACAGGAAAGGAAAATGACTTTTGATAACCGGATGCCGGAACATATTGTGGTGAAGGGAAACCGAAGTCTGATATATAGTATTTTCCGCAATCTTACAGATAATGCCATTGCTTATGCTGGAGAGGGGCGCAAGATGACCTTGGAGGCGAAGGAACAGGGAAATAAATGGCATTTCATTTTCCAGGATAATGGTCAGGGAGTACCACCGGAGCATCTGGCCCGTTTGTTTGAGCGCTTTTATCGGGTGGATAAGGGGCGTAGCCGCAAAATGGGTGGTACAGGTCTCGGACTTGCCATTGTTAAGAATGCCGTTCTCCTGCATGGAGGTACTATTCGGGTAAGTAATTTGCCGGAAGGCGGTCTCAAGTTTGAGTTTACCCTTAAAAAATAAGCAAAAAAAATTGAATACAATATATAATATGCGCGCGCGAGAGCGTGCGCGTATATGCGTATGTATGCGCGCTCCAGTGTGCGCATGTATATTATAAGGTGCTGATTATCTGATAGTTTATTTAAGTGTTTACGATTGTTAAAAAGTGGCGTTTTTTGAAACTTTTTCCTCAAAACATTTGGTGGAATGAAAAATAGTTAGTACTTTTGCACTCGCT
>NZ_QSQJ01000049.1:0-26883 GCF_003436715.1 Prevotella sp. TF12-30
GCTGCTTAGCCATTATCTCAAATTTTAACGAACTATTGTAAAAAACTAAGCATGAAAAAATATTATTGTATAACAGTTTTAGCACTTATCGTTGTTACTTTGCTACAAGTATATAACATGTATTTGCAGCACAAAAACTATATCCTCAATGAAACAGACAAGATAAATTCTGTACTAAGAATTGCCATCGATGAAGAATATGCAATACGAGCACATAAGAACAAGCACTCACATAATGATGGGAAACAGCGAGTTTACTATAAGTCTATGACAGAAGAAGACTTTCTTAAAGCAAAGCCAAAGAAAGAAGATATTATTGATTTTGACGAAATAAACATCCAAGACCTAAGAGACAAAGGCATTGCGGAAACCGAAGCGGAAGCTATGGGATTATTAACCAAAGACATGCTCACCGCCAAAGGCAATCCTATTAATCTCAAGAAACTCTCTCAAATATTCAAGAAGAATCTAAATGAGGATTTCTCTTATACCTTATTGATATTAGATGAGAACAAAAAGGTCATCAAGAGTTATGGACAAACAAAGGACATTGAGACTTGGCAGGCTAGCAAGCCTATCGGCATCGGGCTCAAACCGATCCGTTTCGTTCAAGCAAAGGTGGATATAACTCCATCTTCCTTCATCAGAAATTCTATAGAAACACTTGTGGCCACCATTTTGTTAGCTCTCATCATCGTCTTCTGCGTAGGATACCAGATGACTGCCATCAGAAATAAGGAAAACCTTTTGAGAAATCGAGAGGTAAGCATTCATGGCACCATCCACGACCTGAAGGCACCATTGGCAAGCGTACTCCTCACGTTGGGGTTCATCAAGGACAGCATAGAAGACATGCAGCTCCAGGAGTTGCTACATTCTTCGGAGAAGAAGATTCAGAATCTTGCCAATACCATCAAGACGATTCTCATTACTGCCAAAGCAGGAGAAAACAAGCTTGCTCTGAACAAAGATCCAGTAAATCTCATGGAATTGGCAAAACTGGCACAGGAACAGGTAGATAGCAACTATGCAGACAAGCCACACAGCATACATATCCATGACTGCAGAACCTGCAAGGAAGAGATTCCTGCAGACCGCTATCTGATAGAGAATGTTCTGGGCAACCTGATAGAAAACGCCGTGAAGTATTCTGAAGCGGAAGCTGACATAGAAGTAAGTATCCGTTCTGATGAACATTTCGCCATCGTCAGCGTAAAAGACAACGGTATCGGAATAGACAGAAAATATCAGAAGAAGATTTTCGAGCAATTCTATCGCATACCGGGAACCCAGCATAAGAACGGATATGGCATCGGACTTGCTCTGGTGAAATATGCCGTCAGGGCACATGGAGGAACCATCAGGGTAGAAAGTGAACCGGGTAAGGGCAGCACCTTTACCTTTACTCTTCCCCAGAAAAAGAAATAGGAAACAAGAACCGAAAAAACAACAAGACAATGGAAAAGATAAAAGTATTGCTGGTAGATGATGACCTGTTGTTTGGCAACATCGCAACCAAGATCCTGCAGGCTGCCGACTATGAGGTCTATTTTCAGAACTCACTGTTTGGCATAGAGAGTCTCATCATGAAACTGAACCCCAACATCATTATCCTGGATGTGATGGTGGGAGAAGAAAACAGTCTTGAGAGAATCAACGATATCCGACTCGCCGCCGAAGACATTCCTATCATCTTCGTATCTTCTGACAGCGGAGTGGAAACTGAGGAACAGGCTATAACAAATGGCGCAGTGGTATATCTGGAGAAGCCGTTCAGCAAAGAGAAGCTGTTGCTGTGGGTGAAACGTTACGCCAAACATAGCGACTTCAGTAACTCCCACAAAATCAATATGGGAGCCTATACCCTTGATACAGAAACCCATATTCTCAGCATTTATGGTAACAACGAGAAAACGCTGAGTAACACGGAATATGCTACCATCAAGGCTCTATGGATCAATAAAGGAGAAGTAGTTACCCGTCAGGATCTCAAGGATTCTGTATGGAGAGGCATTAGCTGTTCGGATGAGAACCTCAACAACGTGGTTTATAACCTCAGGAAATATTTCGCCAAGGATGCCTCCATTCACCTGGATACCCTTCGTGGCGAAGGATTCAGAATGTGGATGGATGACTAGTTTAATGACGACTCAATCCCATAAGGGAAAATAGGAATACTATTAAGGGAAAATGGAATTATCCTTAAGGGAAAATAAAAACACCATTAAAGGAAAATAGGAATATCCTTTATGGTAAATGTTGATACTATTAAAGAAAATCTCCGTTCAATAGTTTTGAACGTACATTCAAAATCATTGAACGCACATTCAAAACTATTGAACGGAGATTCAAAATCACTGAATATAAAAAATCGTTAGGGCTTATCCTCTTTTTCTATAAGCCTATCACCTTTTTTCTATAATTCTATAACCTTTTTCC
Organism: Prevotella sp. TF12-30; assembly: GCF_003436715.1. NCBI lineage: Bacteria > Pseudomonadati > Bacteroidota > Bacteroidia > Bacteroidales > Prevotellaceae > Prevotella > Prevotella sp. TF12-30. The sequence continues at coordinate 2,440 of NZ_QSQJ01000049.1, forward strand.
TATGAAAGCGAAAGCATCTTTTCTATAGGCTTCACGGCATCCTTGGCTATTTCTGGAGCCACTTCTACTGTAGGCCAGCCGAACTTCAGGCTATTGTAGATCTTCTTCAATGAGTTCATCTTCATATACTCGCACTCATTGCAGCTGCAACCTACTCCACCCTCACTTACCTCTGGTGGTACAGGATAGAAGATGACGTCAGAGCAGTTGCGCTCCAACTCATGCAGGATACCTGCCTCTGTGGCGATGATGTACTCCTTGATTTCAGGATGCTCCTGGGCATAATGCAGCATCGTGGCGGTAGAACCCTTTACGTCGGCTACGGCAAGCACTGGTGCCTTGCACTCCAGGTGAGCCATCACAACTGCCTCAGGATGCTCCTGCTTCAACTTGATGATAGCCTCTACCGAGAATTTCTCGTGTACATGGCAGCCACCGTTCCAGAGCAGCATGTTTCTGCCTGTTACGCTGTTGATATAGTTGCCGAGGTTGTAATCAGGACCAAAGATAAGCTTCGCATCCTGTGGGAAACTGTCGATAACCTTCTTGGCATTGCCACTGGTCACCACACAATCGGTCAAAGCCTTCACGGCAGCGGTGGTATTCACATAGCTTACCACCTGGTAGCCTGGGTGCTCTTCCTTATACTTCTTCAGATCCTCAGCCTTGCAGCTGTCAGCAAGCGAGCAGCCAGCATTCAGATCAGGGCAGAGCACAATCTTGTCTGGACTCAAGAGCTTGCAGGTTTCAGCCATGAAATGCACACCGCACATTACCATCACCTTAGCTTCTGTTTCAGCAGCCTTACGAGCCAAAGCCAGAGAATCACCCACAAAGTCGGCAATATCCTGAATCTCGCCTACAGTGTAGTAGTGCGCCAGGATAATCGCATCTTTCTCCTTGCAAAGCTTTCTGATTTCAGCTTTCAAGTCTAAGGTTTCGTCGATCGGTTCATCCACGTAACCTTTCTCAATCCATTCTTTTTTCACCATAACATTAATATTATATTTTTTATTTCTTATTTTTAAAAAGAGATTATAAGGATGATGATATGTCGTGGATAAGTGGATAAAAAACACCTTCTAAATTTGCTTTTTTCATTATCCATATCTTATGCAGAGTTATCCGTATTCGACTTGGAAATCTTTTTCTTGGTCTTTAAAGGATTAGCTCTTTTATCAACATTTCCCCAATTCGGTGCAAAGTTAATAAGTTTATATCTTTTTTCCGTCAAAAACTGCGAAAAAGTTTCTAAAAACTTATTAATAACCCTGTGGATATCCCTATTCCTCGGGGTTCGGGATGGGAGCGGTGGATATCCACAAAGTTATTAAATAGTTATTCCTGTGGTTTTCCTTATACTTTTCCACGGGTTTGTGGATAATGAAAAAAGCAGGTTTTCCCCTGACTTTTGCGTCATCGGAAAATCTGCTTCTTCTATCTCTTTATCCATCTCTTCTTCTTTTATGAAGGAAAAGATTCTCTTTATTTTCTGTTCAGAACGTTCTCTACCTTTTCCACAATCAGCTCCGGCGAGATGTTCTTCATGCAGGCAAAGTCGCCACGCATGCACGGCTTGTTGCCATAGATGCTGCATGGGCGGCAAGGCATATCGAGCTGCACGGCATTGTCGGGACTCTGATGCCAGCCCATAAAACCGGCGTATGGATGGGTGGCTCCCCAGATACTTACCACTGGGGTATTGACCAGAGATGCCAGATGCATGTTGCCGCTGTCCATACTGATCATCAGGCGGAGATGACTCATCAGGATGAGTTCGTCGGAAATGCCGTGGAGCTTGCCTGAAGCATTCACTACCTGTGGATATTTCTCTTCCCAGGCATCCATCACCGGAGTTTCGGTCTTTCCGCCTCCGAAAAGGAAGATGCGACAGTGAGAATGATGGTGAATCAGGCGCTCTACTACCTTCTCCATCTGCTGTACCGGATAGATCTTGCCCTCGTGGGCAGCGAATGGAGCCAGACCTATCCAAGGTTCCGCTGGGTTATGAGCATCCTTGTTGATAACTGTGGATTTATCCTTGCTGTTATCAACAGTAACCTGGAAAACTTGTTCAGGGAGCAGGCTCAGGTCTCCTCCTTCTTCCGGGAAGAGAGAAGTGAAGTCCATCTGTACAGGATAACCCAACTTGGCAAAGACATCGGCGTAATTCTGGAAGGAAGATGGCTGTTTCTCCATCACCTTGCCGGAGGAAGCCACCAGCTTGCGCTTTCCCTTGCGATGCTTGTCGATATGTGCCACCTTGAAATTGGAGAGGTTGAAGCGCATGCGCAGATAGCTGGAGCGCAAAACGCTGTGAAGGTCAGCTATCGCGGTAAACTGTTTGGCGATGAGCCGGCGATAGAGTGCATTGAGACCTTTTACACCCTTATATTCCCCCTTGAGGTCAGCCTCCATGAAACCGACATTAGGGGCAAGATTCTCGAAGAACGGGCGAGCAAAGGAACGGCTTAACACGGTGATTCTTACGTGAGGATACTGCTTTGCCAATGAATAAATCACAGGTACAGTCATGGCAACGTCACCCATGGCCGAAAATCTAATAACGAGAATATGCTCTGTCTTCATCTTTTTTAGTCTCTTTATATATATAATAAGGTGTAAAGCAGAGCGGGCTTCGCTTTTTATGGTAAAAAACAAAGCCTACTCTGTTTCTATTCTGATTGATGTGGGGTTACTTCTTGTAGAGTACAGGGTTGGTAGAAGGATCGTTGTACATCTTCATCTGTCGATAAACCTTCATGTACTTTCTTCCAGCCTCGATATCCTCCAGGAGCTGGTCGATGGCAGTAGAAAGATCCACCTGCTGTTCGAGGAGTACGTTGAGCTTAGCCTGGCACTTAGCCTTGTGCTCTTCAGAAGCCTCCGGGCGCTCCACCTGCTCCTTCATGTGATAGATCTTGAGGGCAAGGATGCTGAGACGGTCAACTGCCCATGCAGGGCTTTCGGTATTGATGCGTGCATCATCCAGCACCTTTACATCCTTGTAAACCTCGCGGAAGTAAGAATCAATCTGCTCTACGAGATCAGTACGGTCCTGGTTGCTCTTATCGATTCTGCGCTTCAAGACGAGCGCCTCTGCAGGGTCAATCTGAGGGTCGCGGATGATATCCTCGAAATGCCACTGAACGGTGTCGATCCAGCACTTGAGGTAGAGACGGTTCTCGATGGTACCTTCCTCGAATGGATTATTGATAGGAGTATCAATGTTGTCTTTGATGTGATAATCGGCTATCGCCTGATTAAAAATCTTGTTAGCGTTTTCTGTAAATGTCATACGGTTTGAACTATTTGATTTAATACCGTACAAAAGTAACAAAATAATCTCAAAGAGCCAACAAAAAAGCGAAAAAAGGCGAAAAATATGCACAATTAGGGGGTGTTTGTGCACCGAAAAGCACTTTTTTTGCTAAAATATTTGTTTATATCAAAAAAAAAGTGTTCCTTTGCACCCAGATTTTTAATTAGAAATTAAATTATAAACATTTTAAAGGTTACAATTATGTCAGAAATTGAAAGCAAAGTAAAGGCAATTATCGTAGATAAGCTCGGTGTTGATGAGGCAGAAGTTAAGCCAGAGGCAAGCTTCACAAATGATCTCGGTGCAGATTCTTTGGATACTGTAGAGTTGATCATGGAGTTCGAGAAGGAGTTCTCTATCTCTATCCCAGACGATAAGGCTGAGAAGATTGCTACTGTAGGTGACGCTATCGCTTACATCGAGGAGAACGCTAAGTAAATTAGCAACTAAAATTTTATAAATGGAATTAAAGAGAGTTGTAGTAACAGGTCTTGGTGCTGTGACTCCAGTTGGTAATTCTCCTGAGGAAACTTGGGAGAACCTCCTCGCTGGAAAGAGCGGTGCTGCCCCTATTACTCATTTCGATACAACTAATTTCAAGACAAAGTTCGCTTGCGAAGTAAAGGACCTGAACATCAATGAATGGATTGACCGTAAGGAGGCTCGCAAGCTCGACCGTTATACCCAGTTGGCTATGATTGCCGCTATGCAGGGTGTAAAGGATGCAAACATTGATCTTGAAACAGAAGATTTGAACAACGTTGGTGTTGTATTCGGTGTAGGTATCGGTGGTATCAAGACATTCGAGGATGAAGTATCGTATTTCGCTACTCATGAGGAGAACGGTCCTAAGTTCAACCCATTCTTCATCCCTAAGATGATTGCTGATATCGCATCTGGTCAGATTTCAATCCACTTCGGATTCCACGGACCAAACTATACCACAACATCTGCATGTGCTTCTTCAAGCAATGCATTGGCAGATGCCTTCAACCTGATTCGTCTGGGCAAGGCAAACATCATTGTCAGTGGTGGTGCTGAGGCTGCTATCTGCGCTTGCGGCGTAGGTGGTTTCAATGCCATGCATGCGTTGTCAACTCGTAACGATGACCCTGAGCATGCTTCACGTCCATTCAGCGCAAGCCGTGATGGATTTATCATGGGCGAGGGTGCTGGCTGCTTGATTCTCGAGGAGCTTGAGCACGCTAAGGCTCGTGGTGCGAAGATTTATGCTGAGATGGTAGGTGAGGGCGAGAGCGCTGACGCTTATCATATCACAGCTTCTCATCCAGAAGGTCTCGGTGCTAAGCTCGTGATGGAGCGCGCACTTGCTGATGCTAACCTCAAGCCAGAGGACATTGACTACATCAATGTTCACGGAACATCTACCCACGTAGGTGATATCTCTGAGGCTAAGGCTATCAAGGCTGTCTTCGGTGATGCTGCTTACAAGCTCAACATCAGTTCTACTAAGTCTATGACTGGTCACCTCCTCGGTGCTGCTGGTGCAGTAGAGGCTATGGCTTGTGTTCTTAGTGTGAAGAACGATATCGTTCCTCCTACTATCAACCACGAAGAGGGTGACAACGATCCAGAGCTCGATTACAACCTGAACTTCACATTCAACAAAGCTGAGAAGCGTGAGGTTCGTGCTGCATTGAGCAATACATTCGGATTCGGCGGTCATAACTGCTGTGTAGTATTCAAGAAGTATGCTGAATAATTTAATAGATAGAATAAAGCTCTCTTTCCGCAAGGATAAAGAGCTTTATTTTTCTTTGTACGAAATCCTAGGTTTTTATCCACACAACATCAGTTATTACAAGATGGCGCTGATGCACAAGAGCATCATGCACCGCAATTCCAAGGGCAAGCCTGTGAACAACGAGCGCCTGGAGTTTCTGGGTGATGCCGTACTGGATGCTGTAGTGGGTGATATTGTGTATCAGCACTTTCCTGGCAAGCGAGAGGGATTCCTCACCAATACCCGAAGCAAGCTGGTGCAGCGTGATACGCTCAACAAGCTCGCCCAGGAGATGGGAATCAATCAACTCGTTTTATCTAATGGACACAGTTCTTCTCATAACAGCTATATGGGAGGAAATGCTTTCGAAGCGTTGGTTGGTGCCATTTATCTGGATCGTGGTTATGATGCCTGCATGAAATTCATGCAGAAGCGCATCCTGGCAAAAATGATAAACATCGATAAGGTGGCTTACAAGGAGGTGAACTTCAAGAGCAAACTCATCGAATGGAGCCAGAAGAACCGCGTGAAGCTGGAGTTCGTGATGCTGGGACAGGAGAAAGACAAGAACGGAAGCCCTGTTTTCACCTATCAGGTGGTAATGGAAGGTGTAAAGGGCGGAGAAGGCAAGGGTTACTCCAAGAAGGAGAGCCAGCAGCTGGCTTCCAAGCTTACCCTGGAACGATTGCGCAAGGAACCGCAGTATATCGATTCTGTGTTTACAGCCAAGGCAAACCGTACGAAGATGGAAGAAGAACCTGTGCTGGCTGTGCCTACCACCGAGGTGAAGAATGATTTCATCATCTCGCAAGATACAGAAAAACAGGAGTCTGAAGAAAAACACGTCAATGTTTTCAAGGAAGAAGTCTATACAGAGGATTCTTCGGCTGAAGATGTTGTTGCTTCTACTGTTACTGAAGAAATAACCACTACAGCCACTCAGGAAAGCGAAGACGAGTTTGACTTGAGTGATATCTCTGCAGAGCCAAAGGAAATGAGCCGCGAGGACATCATCGCAGCCGCCGAGGCAGCTGCCTTTGCAGAAGATAAGGAATAATCTATGATGATAGAACTGGATTAAGATAAGGGAAAGACTCTCTTGAGACTGACGGATATGGTAGTCTCAAGGGAGTTTTTTTGTTTGATATTTTACATTCTTATCCCCTATCTTGCCCGATAGGTTATGTTTTGTATTAAAAAACAGTAAAAACTTTCTCTATATCAAAAGATTGAAGTACTTTTGCAAGTACTTTATAAGGTATATATATCTAGATATGAGTTTAACAACGATAGTAAGTAATGTATTCAAGCCTCGCCAGAAGAGCTTGGAAAAGTATGTACATGATGCAGAGGAATTGCAGCATGAGGTACTGATGCGCCTTTTGGCATCTGGCAAAAACACCGAATATGGTGTGAAACATCTACTCAATACGACAAATAGCTACGAAAAGTTTGCGCAGAATGTGCCGGTCAATACCTATGAGGAATTGAAGGGCGACATCGACAGAATGCGTCATGGCGAAAGAGACATCCTCTGGCCAGGACAGGTGAAGTGGTACGCCAAATCTTCGGGTACTACCAACGACAAGAGTAAGTTCATCCCTGTTTCGCAGGATGGTTTGCAGAACATCCACTACAAGGGTGGATTCGATGCTGTGGCTTACTATCTGCGCAACAACCCAAAGAGTAAGATATTCGACGGCAAGAGCCTGATTCTCGGTGGAAGCCATTCGCCTAACTATAATGTTTCGGGCAGTCTGGTGGGCGACTTGAGTGCCATCCTCATCGAGAACATCAATCCGCTTGCCAACATGGTGCGCGTACCTAAGAAGGAAACCGCACTGCTGAGCGACTTTGAGGTGAAGCGCGACCGCATCGCCCATGAAACGCTGAACAAGAATGTAACCAATATCTCGGGTGTGCCTAGCTGGATGCTCAGCGTACTGGTACGCGTGATGGAACTCTCCGGCAAGCAGCATCTGGAGGAGGTATGGCCTAACCTGGAGGTGTTCTTCCATGGCGGCATCGCCTTCACGCCTTACCGCAAGCAGTATGAGCAGCTCATCACATCTCCTAACATGCATTATATGGAGACCTATAATGCCAGCGAGGGATTCTTCGGTCTGCAGGATGATCCGTCAGATCCAGCCATGTCGCTGATGGTAGATTACGATGTGTTCTACGAATTCATCCCGATGGATGAGTTTGGAAGCGATCATCCTACCGTGGTGCCTCTCTGGGGCGTGGAAGTAGGCAAGAACTATGCGATGGTGATTACCACCTCCTGCGGTTTGTGGCGCTATATGATTGGCGATACCATACAGTTTACCAGCACCAATCCATACAAGTTTGTCATCACCGGCCGTACCAAGTACTTTATCAATGCCTTTGGTGAGGAGCTGATTATGGACAATGCCGAGAAGGGACTTGCCTATGCCTGCGAGAAGACGGGTGCGCAGATTGCTGAATACACCGCTGCTCCTGTCTATATGGACAGCAATGCCAAGTGCCGCCACCAGTGGCTCATCGAATTCTCTGAGGAACCAAAGGACCTGAATGAGTTTGCCAGCCTGCTCGATACCAAGTTGCAGGAGATCAACAGCGATTACGAGGCGAAGCGCTTCCACGATGTTACCCTCCAGCACCTGGAGATAGTGAAGGCTAAGCCGGGACTCTTCAATGAATGGCTGAAGAGCAAGGGCAAGTTGGGCGGACAGCATAAGATTCCTCGTCTGAGCAACAGCCGCAAGAACATCGATGAGATGCTCATGATGAACAAATAAGGCTTTTTATATAGTAAGCCTTTATGAATAAGGCTTTTACTGCATAATCTGCAGGAATAGTGGACATGTAAGATAGAAAAGAATGACAAACAAGAACGACATCATACAATTGTTGAAGAATCGGATAAAGGCAAATACCCTGTTTTTGCCTTTCTATCTGCTTGTCTTCCTATTGCTGGTTTCCTGTGCCAAGATGGGACAGCCGGATGGCGGATGGTTTGACGAGACTCCTCCCAAGGTGATAGGAGCTTCGCCAGCCGATGGCGCCGTGAATGTAAACCAGAAGAAAATCAATATCTACTTCGATGAGTTTATCAAGCTCGATAACCCTTCGGAGAAGGTGGTGGTTTCGCCACCACAGTTGGAACAGCCTGAAATCAAGGGTGCCGGCAGGCGAATACAGATATCGCTTGTGGATTCACTCAAGGCGAATACCACCTACACCATCGACTTCTCGGATGCCATCAGCGATAACAACGAGGGCAATCCGATGGGAAACTATACCTACAGTTTCTCTACGGGAGCTGCCATTGATACCATGGAGGTATCGGGGCATGTGCTGGAATCGGAGAATCTGGAACCTGTCAAGGGTATCCTGGTGGGATTGTATGCCGACCATGCCGATTCTGCCTTCCGCACCAAACCGATGTTGCGAGTGAGCCGTACCGACAGTCGCGGCCGCTTTGTCATCAAGGGTGTGGCACCGGGTTCTTACCGCATCTATGCCCTGCAGGATCAGGATGGCGACTATAAGTTCAGTCAGAAGAGCGAGAAGATTGCTTTCTCCCACGACATCATCGTGCCTTCCTGCAAACCGGATGTTAGACAGGATACCACCTGGGTGGATTCCCTGCACATCAAGTCGATAGACCAGGTGGATTACATCCATTTCCTTCCTGACAATATCGTGCTCAGAGCCTTTACGGAGCCTCTGACCGACAGATTCTTCCTGAAGGCAGAGCGCCAGAAGGCAAATAGCTTCACCCTCTTCTTCAGTTATGGCGATTCCATTCTTCCACAGATCAAGGGACTCAACTTTGATGCCGAGAATGCTTTCCTGGTTGAGGCATCTGAGAAGAAGGATACCATTACCTACTGGCTGAAGGATACGGCACTGGTGAATCAGGATACGCTGCTGATGGATATCACTTACCGCATGACGGATAGTACCGGAGTACTGGTCAACAAGACCGATTCTGCCCAGGAAATCCTGTCAAAGGAACCATACGCCAAGCGAATGAAGAACATGGAAAAGGAACTGGCTGCCTGGACCAAGAAGCAGGAGAAAAAGAAGAAGAAAGGCGAACCCTACGATTCGGTGATGGAGGTGAAACCGCTCGATGTACAGCTGAGTGTATCATCGCAGTTTGATCCCGACCAGAATGTCATCTTCTCCTTCCCTACTCCATTGGCTAAGGTAGATACTGCCGCCATCCATCTCTATGCCAAGCATGATACGCTCTGGTATCGGGCTCCGATGGAATTCCTGCCGCTGGAGAACCGGAAATATGAACTCCGGGGAGAATGGCGACCGGATATCGAATACAGTCTGGAGGTAGATTCTGCTGCCTTTGAGGATATCTACGGATTGGCTTCCAAACCGATCAAGCAGGGCTTCAAGGTCAACTCGCTGGATACCTATGGTACGCTGCTTGTGAACATCACCTCGCTCCACGACCTGCCGCTCATCGTGCAACTGCTTGATGCACAGGATAAAATGGTAAAGGAGACCAAGACTGTGAATGGTGTGGCAGAATTCTATTATCTCAAACCACAGAAGTATTATATGCGTCTGATCGTAGATCGCAACAATAACGGCAAGTGGGATACGGGTAATTATGATAGCGACCAGCAGGCTGAGGAAGTATATTACTATCCGGAGGCGATAGAATGTAAGGCAAAATGGGATCTCACAGAAAGCTGGGATCCGCTGGCTCGTGAACTCTCGCTGCAGAAACCGGGAGCCATCACCAAGCAGAAGCCTGATAAGGAGAAGAAAGTTAAGAATCAGAATGTACAGCGTGCCGCTAAGCTCGGCATTCAGTATGTTCCTAAAATGTAAAGGATATGAAGTTACTCAAGTCATTTATAGTAGCCATGTTGCTGCTTTTGGTCAATACTTCTGTATCGGCCCAGTGTACTTTCCGTAATACTGCATTCAAGTCGGGTGAATTCCTGACTTACAATCTCTATTACAACTGGAAGTTTGTATGGGTAAAGGCTGGAACAGCCAGCATGTCGGTGGTGCAGACCACCCACAAGGGCAAGCCTGCCTATCGTGGTTCGCTGGTAACCCGCGGTAATAAGAGAGTGGACGATTTCTTCGTTCTCCGCGATACCCTGCTCTGCTATACAGGTACCGATATGGCTCCGATGTATTTCCGCAAGGGAGCCCGCGAAGGCAAGCGATATACCGTGGATGAGGTTTTCTACAACTATGCCGGTGGCAATTGCAATGTAAACCTGCATTATATGAACAGGCATGGTGAGCACAGATGGAAGAAGCATTCTTATGATGACTGTGTCTTTGATATGATGAACATCTTCCTGCGTGCCCGCAGTTTCGACCCTGCCAACTGGAAGAAAGGTCATAGCGTGAAATTCCCTATCTGTGATGGTGGCGGTCGCACTCCTGCCCAGCTCAAGTATGGCGGCAAGGTGACCGTGAAGGCAGATAACGGCATCAAATACCGCTGTCTGCGTCTGGAATATCAGGAGTATGAGGATGAGAAGTGGAAGAAAATCGTGGATTTCTATATCACGGACGATGAGAACCACATCCCTGTTCGCCTGGATATGTTCCTGAAATTCGGCAGTGCCAAGGCTTTCCTCGTGAATGCCAAGGGTACCCGTAACCCGATAACTTCTATCGTGAAGTAGAAGTACGACAGAAAAAGTGATAGTGTAGGAGGAAAAATGAATAAAAAACAGATGAATACAGGCTTGGTCGTCTTCATCTGCTGCGTTCTTGTGGCTATAGGAGTTACCCTGCATCTCCGGAAGCATGATATGCTCCCTATTATCCACAAGGTAGTGGATAACACGACTGCCACGCTGGTGGCGGATACGGTGAAGACGAAAAAGCCTGTGGTGAAGAGAGATTTCAATATCTCTGGTTCTTTGAAAGATACCGAGGGAAACGGTGTGGCTGGCGTTATCGTGAGCGATGGCTTCAAATGTGTGAAGACCGATTCCCGAGGAAGATATAAGATGAAGCGGGACAGCTTGGCTCGCTTCATCTATTTTTCCGTGCCTGCCGAGTTCGAGGTTCCTACCCATTCGGCTACCGACCGCACGGCTTGTTTTTACCAGGCTGTTTCCAACAAGAAAAAGATTTATGACTTTACCCTGAGGCGATTGCCTGGCGGCAAGGAGACGAGTTATAAGATGATAGTCATCGGCGACCCGCAGATTACCAATGCCTACAGCCCCTACTATACTTCTCCGGATGATAATCCCATCAAGAAGAGCGATGTAGAAAGATTCACTACCCAGACGATGGCAGATATCAAGCAAACCATCAAGAGTCTTCCTGCCGGTACTCCTGTCTATGGACTCAGCATGGGTGACGACGTACAGTATTACGGTGGCTATAATGCCAAGCTGGAGCGTCAGATACGCCAGGCATTGGGCTCTTCCGAGATGCGCCTCTTCTCCGTAATCGGCAATCACGATCAGGATGGAAAGGCACTCTACCGTAGGAAGTGGGAGGAGAATTTCGGTCCTACCGATTTTTCCTTCGATCGTGGCGATGTGCATTATGTCTGCATCAACAACTGCTTCTTCCATCGCGGCATGTCTTATTATTCTCCTGGAGAATTGCGCGAGCGCCAGGTGAAATGGCTGAAGCAGAATCTGGCCCTTACACCCAAGGATAAGAAGGTGGTGCTCTGCTATCATATTCCTTTTACCTTCGGCAATGCGCCGTTCAGCAAGGCGAAGCCGCTGACCAATGTCAATGAGGAGGGGCATTATTCCTCTTCCCGTCTCTCGCTCCTGCTCTCTCTGCTGAAGCAGTTTAAGGGAGGATACGAACTCTTCTGCGGACATACTCATTTTGCCTGCAACCACGAAATCAACTACGAGGGCGAGGATGTGATGGAGCATTGTCATGCTGCAGCGTGTGGCAACATCTGGCAGTCGAACATCAACATCTGCGGCACTCCGAACGGATATTATGTCTATAGTTTTGTGGGTACCAGCATCAGCAACTGCTATTACAAGGGAACTTTCTGGGACAAGAGCAAGCAGATGACCATCTTCCGTGCGCAGACCGATTTCAACGGCGAGAAATATGCCAAGGACTGGCAGTTGGCAAACAACAGGAACATCCTGGTAGCCAATGTCTTCAATGCCACCAGTCACTGGCGTGTGGTAGCTATAGAGGATGGCAAGGAATATCTGATGCGCCGCATCAGCAGCAAGGGTCAGGACGCCTTTGCAGCCGGCTATCATCATAAGTACAGCGAGAGTGTATCCTATCGGTTCGTGAGCAAGGGCAACGGTTATCTCATCATGAACCACCTTTATTATTATACTCCTAGGAATCCGAATGCCAGAATCATCATCAAAGCATCCGATCCATACGGAAATACCTATACGGCATCGAGCGACGAGGTAACGACAGAGCCTTTCGCCAATTATGCCCACTATTACGAGCAAGAGAATAAAGAACCGGTAAGCCAAGCACGCTAATGCTTGGCTTCCTCTATAATAACATCTAACTGGTTCAAAATATAGGGCGGGTTATCTTTGAAAGAATTTACCTTCAGGCTATTGATGAAGTTCACAAACCTTGGATATTTCTTAAACTCTTCTGCCATCGTCTGTTTGCGACTCTCGGTGAGGCGATGCTTCTCTCCAATATAAGCATGGGCCACATTCATCTCTGTAGTCTTATAGAGATAACGGAAGCCGTTCAACATATCCCATATCATGAATCCTTCCACATTCTTGCCCTTATAAAAACGCATGGCCAAAACAGGATAACTTAAAGAATCTACCGCAGTAGAATCTTCTGTATAAGAATAACGAATCTTAACTGGCACATAATGGAGTATGTATTCAGGATTGCGGTCATTCCACTCTAGCATGCTGTCAACTTCCTCATTATAATATTTCTCTGTTTTTGGGAAAAAGGCATTCGGATTATTCGATAACTTGATGGCAGAATCTGTGCGATGAATCAAGTTATGCCCTGCCATCAAATAGGAATCTACAACCTTGCCATTCTTTAGGAATACTTTACAATGTGGGCGATTGTAGATTTTCTTCTGCTTTTGGGCTTGGGCCATCGAGAAACTACCCAAAAGGACAATAACTATAAGCGACAATTTAACTAAAATTCTTATAGACAATTTCATAATTTGTATTGCGTTAAAAGTCATTATAAAAGCAAAAGAAGATACGACTTATCCCATAAAAACTATGAGATAGGCATATCTTCTTTGTGAGTATTTTTATTTATTTAGTTTCCAGGTAACACCATCCTTGGTGTCCTTTACCTCAAAGCCGGCTTCAGCGAGGGCATCGCGAATCTGGTCGCTGGTAGCCCAGTCCTTATCAGCCTTAGCCTTGGCACGCAGGTCGAGAACCATATCTACGACCTTGCCATAAGCCTCTTCACGAGCATCATTGTTGGCTCCCTTCTCGCTCTTCAAGCCGAGGAGGTCGAAGGTGAAGAGCTGCATGGTGTCTGAAAGCTCCTTCAGGTCTTCGGCAGAGATGTTTGCCTTGTGGTCGAGGGCTGTATTGATGACGTGGCAAGCCTCGAAGAGGTAGCTGATGACGAGCTGAGTCTGGAAGTCATCGTTCATTGCATCGTAGCAGCGCTGGCGCAACTCGCTTACGAACTTCTTCACCTGCTCATCGCTCTGCTTAGCCACAGGCACACGCTCCAGGTCGTTCAAACCATTCATCAGGCGCTCCAATCCCTTCTGGCTAGCCTTCAAGGCATCGTTAGAGAAATCTACTGTGCTGCGATAGTGAGCAGAGAGGATGAAGAAACGGATGGTCATTGGCGAATAAGCCTGCTCCAGACTGTCGTGATTGCCAGTGAAGAACTGCTCCAGGGTGATGAAGTTGCCAAGACTCTTACCCATCTTCTGACCGTTGATGGTAATCATATTGTTGTGCATCCAGTAATGAACCATCTGGTCGCCCTGAGAAGCCACAGCCTGCGCAATCTCGCACTCATGGTGAGGGAAAATCAAATCCATACCGCCACCGTGAATATCGAAGTGACTGCCCAAGTACTTGCGTCCCATAGCAGTACACTCGCAGTGCCAGCCAGGGAAACCATCACTCCAAGGACTAGGCCAGCGCATGATATGCTCAGGTGAAGCCTTCTTCCAGAGGGCGAAGTCAGCCTGGTTCTTCTTCTCGCCGATACCAGCCAGCTCGCGGCTCTCGTTGATCACGTTCTCCAGGTTACGTCCGGAGAGGATACCGTACTTATGATCCTTGTTATACTTCTCGATGTCGAAGTAGATAGATCCATTGCTCTCGTAGGCATAGCCATTGTCGAGGATTTCCTGAACCAGTTTCTCCTGTTCGATGATATGGCCTGTGGCATGAGGCTCAATGCTAGGAGGGAGTACGTTCAGCGCCTCCATGGCATCGTGGTAGCGGTTGGTGTAGTACTGCGCAATCTCCATTGGCTCCAACTGCTCCAGACGAGCCTTCTTCTCAATCTTGTCGTCGCCCTCATCAGCATCGTGCTCCAGGTGGCCCACGTCGGTGATGTTTCTAACATAGCGAACCTTGTAGCCCAGGTGCTTGAGATAGCGGAAGAGTATATCGAATGTGATGGCAGGACGCGCATGACCGAGATGCGGATCGCCATATACGGTAGGGCCACAAACATACATGCCCACGTTAGGAGCGTGGAGCGGAGTGAATCTCTCTTTCGTACGAGTGAGAGTGTTGTAAATCAGTAATTTCTGTTCCATCTTGTATGAACCTTTCTTTTATATTATTTATATTTTGAGTGCAAAGTTAACTCATTTTTCTGATATATCCGACAAATCATTCGCAAAATGTTATTAAATACCTCGAAAATACCACTTTTATCTTAGAAAAAGAGAGAGAATATCAGGAGAAAGACTTTTGCAAGCAGGCTCTGCCCCCTACGCCCTACCTTTCAGGGCGCATGGATGCCAGCCTTATTTTTGCATAAAGTAAGTGAAATCTGTATATCTATTCACGAACTGTAAGTTTTTTGCCTAATATCTGTATAAAATCATCAAATGATTAGCATATATCGAAAATAATGTGTAACTTTGCAGCCGCAAACAGTTATCAATTATCAAGAAGGCGGCTATAAGTTCCGCTAATGAGTATTAAGTTAGAAGAAAATGGCGTATATTAGATTAAGCGCTGCTGAAGCAGCAGCGATGATTAACGATCAAGATACAATCGGTTTGAGTGGTTTTACTCCAAACGGTGTGCCTAAGGCTACTTTCCGCGAACTCTCCAAGAGAGCCGTTGCTGAGCATGAGGCAGGCAGACCATTCCAAGTAGGCATCCTGACAGGTGCTTCTACTTCACAAAGTATTGAGGGTGACATGGCGGCAGCTCATGCCATCAAGTTCCGTGCGCCATTTTCTACCAACAAGGACTTTAGAACTCATACCAACCTGGGCGAGATAGATTACGAAGATATGCATCTCGGTCACATGGCTGAGCGTCTGCGCCGTGGTTTCTATGGCGAGATAGACCTTGCCATCATTGAAGTTTCTGATTTGGAAGAAGGCGAAACTACCTGCAAGGCATTCCTTACCTCTGCCGGCGGCATCGTTCCTACCATCGTTAGATTGGCAAAGAAGGTGCTCATCGAGAAGAATACCTTCCACAGTCCAGCTTCCCGTTATCTGCACGATGTATACGAGATAGCCGAATGCCCATTCCGCACGCCTATCCCAATCTTGAATGTGGGCGATAGAATAGGTAAAGAGTATGTGGAGATTGATGCACATAAGATTGTGGGTGTGGTGGAATGCAACATTCCGGAGGAGGCGCGTGCCTTCAAGCCACTCGACCCTGTAACCGAGCAGATGGGACACAATGTGGCTGATTTCCTGGTCAGCGACTTGAAGAAGGGGCATATTCCTCCTCAGTTCCTGCCTTTGCAGAGCGGTGTGGGCGTAACTTCCAATGCCGTTCTTGAGGCATTGGGACAGAATCCTAACGTACCTGTGTTCAGCGTCTATACCGAGGTGGTTCAGGATGCTGTAGTTAAATACATGCGCGAGGGAAGAATCAAGGATGCTTCCTGCTCTTCGCTCACCGTAACCAATGATACATTGAAAGAGGTGTATGATGATATTGATTACTTCAAGAAGCATCTCACCATTCGTCAGAGCGAGATTTCCAACTCTCCGGAGGTCATCCGCCGACTGGGTGTCATCGCCATGAACACCGCCATCGAGTGCGATATCTACGGCAACGAGAACTCCAGCCACATCTGTGGCAGCAAGCTGATGAATGGTATTGGAGGTTCCTGCGATTACGAGCGCAATGGTTACATTTCTATCTTCACCACGCAGAGTACCACCAAGAACGGTTGCATCTCTGCCATTGTTCCGATGTGCAGTCACGTGGATAGCACTGAGCATGATGTGGATGTCATCGTTACTGAGCAGGGAGTAGCCGATCTTCGTGGCAAGGGTCCTTTGCGTCGTGCCAAGGAGATTATCGAGAATTGTGCGCATCCGGATTATCGCCCTATGCTCCGTGAATACTTGAAATTTGCAGAGAAGGGACACGAGCCACAGAGCATGCGTGCCGCCCTCGCCATGCATGATACCTTCCTGAAGAAGGGTGATATGAGATTGACAGATTTTGGAGAATATCTGAAATAAGAAAATCCCCGATAGAGCCTGACTGCTTTATCGGGGATTATTGTATTGATAACCTGATTTTTGTTTATAACTTCAGAAGTTTGGCGAATTCCCAAACCACGATGCCGGCTGTTACGCTGACATTCAGGGAATGCTTGGTGCCAAACTGTGGAATCTCCAGGCAGCCATCGCTCATATCCACGACGTTCTGCTTCACACCCTTAACCTCGTTGCCGAAGATAACGGCGTAGCCTTTTGGGAGTGAAGAACTCTCCTGCTTTTCGGATTCCTTTCCCTGCTTGAAAAGCTTGTCATGGGCCTCCGGCAGGTTCTGAAGCTTGGTAGAACCCTCTACCTGTTCAATGCTATACACAAAGTAGCCTTTCTGCTTCAGCTTTTCCACAGCCTCTTCGGTGGTCTTGAAGTACTCCCAATCCACGCTGTCTTCGCCGCCCAGTGCCGTCTTGTGGATTTCGGTATTGGGAGGAGTGGCGGTGATACCGCAGAGATACACCGCCTCTACTCGGAAGGCATCGCAGGAGCGGAACACGCTTCCCACATTATATAATGATCGCACATCATCCAGGACTACTATCAATGGAAGCTTCTCTGCCTCCTTGAATTCCTCCAGCGTGAGGCGATTCATCTCTATCGTTCTTAATTTACGCATAGTTATTCTGAAATGAGGGGGCTATCCCCTACTCTTTTGTATATTTATGCCTCTGCCTCCTTGGTCTTGTAAGCCAGGGCGTACATGCGAATCTGCTTGATCATCGCCAGCAGACCGTTGCTGCGGGTTGGACTCAGGTGGTCCTTCAGACCAATCTTCTCTACGAAATAGAGATCGGCATCCATAATCTCTGTTGGAGTATGACCGCTCAACACACGAATCAGGAGGGCGATGATTCCCTTTACGATGAGGGCATCGCTATCGGCTGTAAATACGAGCTTGCCATCCTCGTAGTCGCACTGCAACCATACACGGCTCTGGCAGCCGTCGATAAGGTTCTGCTCGTTCTTGTATTTCTCGTCGAGAGGAGCCAACTCGTTGCCCAAGTCGATGAGCATCTGATACTTATCCATCCAGTCGGAGAAATCCTGGAACTCCTCTACCACTTCATCCTGAAATTCATTAATTGTTGCCATTATTTTATTTCTTTAATTTCGTTTACTGTAATCAACTTATAGAGCTTATCGTTAGGGCGCACCTTATCCGGTACAGGGATAGACACTCTCCAACCCTGCTGCGCTGTTTCCACAGGCTTCAGGTCGTAGCGGATTTCATCGGCATTGAGATACATCACGCCGGTGGTGTTACCCGTAATCAGAAGTTTCTCGCCCTTGTCGAAGGTAGAAGCTTCTACGGCAACCTCTGCCACGCCCAGCTTGGAGAAGTATTTCATCACCTTGCCCACGAGCACCTTCTTCTCGGTAGCCACAGAACCATAGTGCTTGTTCCACTCGCCGAGGGTTTGACCTTGGTAGTAACCATCCCAGAAACCACGGTTGAATACGGTGGCAAGTCTTTCATCCCAGGCATCCTTCTTCTCTTCGGTGAAGGTACCATCCAATACGGAAGCTATCGCCTCCTTGTAGCACTTCACTACGGTATATACGTATTCTGGTCCACGGGCACGACCCTCAATCTTGAAGACGCGAACGCCGGCATCCATCATGCGGTCGATGAAGCGGATGGTCTTCAAGTCCTTCGGACTCATTACATACTTGTTGTCTATTTCCAGCTGGTTGCCGGTTTCGTTATCCGTAACGGTATAGCTGCGGCGGCAAATCTGAACGCATTCGCCACGGTTGGCAGAGCGGTTGGCATTAGCGAGACTCATGTAGCATTTGCCCGATACAGCCATGCACAGGGCGCCATGGCAGAACATTTCGATGCGAATCTGCTTGCCCATAGGGCCGCAGATATTCTGCTGCTCTATCTGCTCATGGATATGCTTCACCTGGTCCATGTTTAATTCACGTGCCAGAACGGAAACATCTGCAAAGCGTGCATAAAACTTCAAAGCCTCTGTGTTAGAGATATTTAACTGTGTGGAAAGGTGCACTTCCTCTCCTACTTCATTGCAATAGCTCATCACAGCCACATCGCTGGCGATGACGGCAGAGATGCCTGCCTCCTTGGCAGCATCAATGATTTCCTTCATCGTAGGGATGTCGTTGTCGTAAATCACTGTGTTGACGGTGAGGTAAGTCTTGATGCCATGCTCGTTGCAGGTGGCAGCAATCTCACGCAGGTCGTCGATAGTAAAATGATTGGCAGAATGTGAACGCATGTTCAACTTGCCGATTCCGAAATATACGGAGTCGGCACCAGCCTGAATAGCGGCAGCCAAAGACTCGCGCGAGCCCACAGGTGCCATCACTTCAAATTCGTTTATCTTTGTATTCATGAATGCAAATTTCTATTTTGGGTACAAAGGTACTGCTTTTCTTTGAAAAATCATACTAAAAGGCGCATAAAGATATATAATAAGGTATAAAAACAAAAATAGTAGCCACTAAAACCTGATATTTTAGCTGGCTACTATCTATTTCTAGAATGCCTTGGCATGAACGCATTTCATGTTCTTTTCCAGTTGGGAAGTTGAGCTGGCACCTACCAGCACGCTGGTTACGCCTTTCTGGTGGAGAATCCACGCCAGTGCCATCTCGGCGAGGGTTTCGCCACGTTCGCCGGCTTCTGCATTCCATTGCTTCAACTGCTCCATGAGTTCCGGAGTCAGGGCGCTGTGCTTCAGGAAGTGCTCCTTTGCCATGCGGCTATCGGCAGGGATTCCGTTGAGATAGCGGTCGGTGAGGAGACCTTGGGCGAGGGGAGAGAAGGAGATGAATCCTATGCCGTTTTCGTGGCAGTAGTCGAGGGTTCCGTTCTCCTGCGGTGCACGGTCGAGCATGTTGAGTCTGTCCTGGAAGATGAGCAGCGGACAGTCGCGCTCCTTCAGGTATTGATCTGCGAACTTTAATGCCTCCAGTGGCCATCGGCTGATGCCGAGATAGAGCGCCTTGCCCTGCTTCACGATATCTACCATTGCCTGAAGGGTTTCCTCGAGTGGGGTATTTGGGTCGTAGCGATGACTGTAGAAGAGATCCACATAGTCGAGATTCATGCGCTTGAGACTCTGGTCGAGGCTCGCCATCAGATACTTGCGAGAGCCCCAGTTGCCGTAAGGACCTTCCCACATATCGTATCCCGCCTTGGTAGAGATGAAGAGTTCGTCGCGATAAGGCAGGAAATCATCCTTCATCAGTCTGCCCATGGTTTCCTCGGCACTTCCGTATGGAGGACCATAGTTGTTGGCAAGGTCGAAGTGGGTGATTCCGTGGTCGAAGGCATAATGGGTGATGGCACGGCTTCTCTCGTAAGGATCCACTCCTCCGAAGTTGTGCCAGAATCCCAGACTAATCTTAGGCAGCAAGACTCCGCTCTTGCCGCATCTCTGATAGAGTGCCTCTGCATCGCCATAGCGGTTGGCATCGGCTGTGTAGATTCCTTTTAAGTCCATTTTTATTCCTATTTATTTATGTTTGAATATCTTATTCTGCAGCAAAGGTATTGCTTTTTTTAGAAATGGGTGGAAAGTTGCTCTTAAAAATCTGTAAAACTTCATAATGTAAACCGTCATTTATTAAATGACGGTTTACATTTGTGCAGCTTTTATATTTTTCCCCCAAATAACTTGCGGGTTTCAAATATAATATGTATCTTTGCATCCGGAGATTATGAAATCTTCGTTACGTAAAATTCATAATTCAGTAAATGCTTATGGTACAGACCAATCCGTTTCTCATAGAAGGGTATTTATCCCCAGATTTCTTCTGCGACAGGGTAGAAGAAACCGCCTTGCTTACACGGCATCTAACCAACCGATGCAATGTGGCATTGATAGCACCACGACGATTGGGAAAGTCGGGGTTGATTTATCATTGTTTCTATCAGAAGGAAATCCGGGAGCAGTATCATTGTATCTATATTGATATTTATGATACCAAGAATCTCGGGGAGTTTGTTTATGCACTGGGCAAGGGGATTCTTGCAGCCTTGAAACCCAAGGGCAGAAAGGTGTGGGAGTTCTTCCTGAATATGCTTCAGTCGCTGAAATCTACCATTTCTTTCGATATCAACGGAAATCCGGAATGGAGCGTGGGCATCGGAGATATTCAGTCGCCTGATATTACGCTGGATGAGATCTTTGCCTATCTTTCCCAGGCAGATAAGCCTTGCCTGATAGCCATTGATGAATTCCAGACTATTGCCGGTTATCCAGAGAAAACGGTGGAGGCTACTTTGCGCAAGCGTATCCAGAACTGTCATAACGCTAACTTCATCTTCTCTGGTTCCAAGCGCCACATGATGGCACTGATGTTTACTTCCAGGTCACGTCCTTTCTATCACAGTTCAAGCATCATGGGATTGGAGGCTATCAACGAACAGACCTATCTGGAGTTTGCCAACCATCATCTGTCTAAGATCAACAAGGAGATTTCTGCGGAAGCGTTCTCCTATCTTTATCATCGTTTTGATGGTATTACCTGGTATATTCAGTATGTGCTCAACATGCTCTATACTTCGATTTCTGATTCTAGGGTTCTGGGAAAAGAGGATGTGGAATATTGCATAGAGAGCATTCTTTCGCAGCATCGTTTTGCCTATCAGGCTCTGCTGTTCCAGCTTACCAGCAAGCAGAAGCAGCTGCTCATAGCCATTGCCAGGGAGGGAAGTCCTTCCTCGCTGATGTCGCAGGAGTTCTTGCATAAATATCGTCTGGGTGCCAGTACCGTGCAGGGAGCCGTGAAGACCTTGCTCGAAAGGGATTTTATCACGCAGGATGAGGGAGTATATCAGCTATGCGATAAGTTTCTGAAATTAAGTTTAAGAGAAGAAATATAGGGTGAATACAACAGATAAGTCACAGATAATCCACAGATAAGCTGCTGTCTGATTATTTCGGCAGCGAGATGGTGAACTCCGACCACTTGTCTTTCTCGCTCTTCACACTTATCTTGCCGCTATGGGCGTTGATTACCTGCAGTACGTAGTTCAGACCGATGCCGAAGCCGCCACGGGTCTTACGGGCATCCTTTTCGTGCTCAGCGGCGCGCTCAAAGCGGTTGAAGATGGTCTTCAGCTCGCTCTTGGCTATGCCGATACCCTCATCGAAAACCTTGATATACACGTTACTGTCATCCTCCAGGGTGGAAATCTCAATGTTGATTTCCTCCTTCGAGTACTTGGTGGCGTTATCCACCAGATTGCTGATCGCCTCCTTCAGATATTCCTCGTCGGCTAGGGCAGAGGTGGCTCCAAACCGGGTGATGATATGGATCGGTTTCGCTGATTTCGCCTTGTATTTATCCACCACATCCTCTATCATCGTTTCCAAATTTACTTCCGCCTTCTGGATATGCAGCTTGCCGTGCTCCAGTTTCGAGATGGTGAGTAGGCGGTTGATGAGGGCAAGCAGATGCTGCGCCTCGTCTTCTACGATGCAGAAATATTTCTCCTTCATTTCCGGCTTCTTTTCCAGTACACCGCTGTGCAGATACTTGGTTCCCATGATGATGGAGGTGAGCGGCGACTTCATGTCGTGAACCATCGCATAGGAGAAGTCCTCGCGCAGCAGTCGCACCCTTTCCTGCTCATCGATGTAGTTGATTTGGTCGATGAGGCTCAGGATGATCACCACCGTTGTAAGGAGCGAGGTGAGAAGGGTGAATTTGCTTTCGTAGAAGGCTGCGAGCAGAGCCTGTGCCCTGACATCCGGTGCCAGGTTCCAGGGCGTCTCAAATCCCATCTGGTGAACGGTCATCTCGAAAGAGTTCCACATCCAGAACAGCTGCATGCAGAGCACGGCTATCAGTGCCGTGGTGCTGAGTGCCTTGGCTCTATTCGTCTTCATCTTTCACAAGCATTTCAGGCAGTTTCCTGCTCAGGGCAGCGAATCCACCTATAGTTAAGGCTGTGCCGGCTATCAGGAGCAATATGCCGAGCACTTTCGATTCAAAATGGAAGGGAACCAGACTGGATATGAAATAGAGCACGATGAGAATGATGGTGCTGCGTGTCTTGCCGTATATCCAGCTGCAATAGCAGAGGGAGATAAAACCGAGCACGGTCAGATCTACATTGATATCACCACTGGTTGTTACCGACATCATGCAGGCAGGCAGCATCATAATCGAGAGCGTGAGCAGCTGCACCCATCTCTTCTTGCCGCAGCGGATCAGTTCCTCCTGAATGGCGCCGAAGAAGATGTAGGCAGATATAAACGATCCGATGATATTGTATGGCAGGAAACCGAGATAGCTTATCTCCATCATCTGTTTGGGCAGGAAGTCGAGATGGAAGAGGTTCATGATGGAATAGAAGACCATGGTGAAGCCCAGAATCGGCATGGTGCAAATGGTCATCGCCTTCCATTTGGCGGCAGGAATCACCTTTCCAAGCGAGAACCTGGAGAATTTGTAATGTCCGAAGGTGAACCATACGATGAGTATGCCCAGAAATCCGATGACAAACATAAACGGATAGATGGATTCCTCCAGGGCTCCTATCTGCTGGCTGTGGGAGCCCGAAGGGATGTTCAGTGCCATGTAGAGTCCCACCAGGAATCCTCCCAGGAAGATGGTGCTGAGATATTCAGCCAGGAACAGTATGTAGTATAATATCGCTTTCAGCATAATGATGTCTTTTCTGTCTTTTTTTCTTTATTCTAATTTGATTCTCGTATAATGTTATGAAGGGGTGGGGGATGCTCATTCTGCGATGAGCTTGAATCCCACTCCTCTGATGGTTTTCAGTTCTACGGCTGGTTCGTCTTCCAGTGCCGTGCGGATTTTCTTGATGAATACATCCAGGCTTCTGGAAGCGAAGTAATCCTTGTCTTCCACGCCCCAGAAGCGGCTCAGTACGGCTTCCCGGCGCACCACCTCGTTCTTGTTTACCGCCAGCAGTTCGAGGATTTTTGCCTCCCGGGCGGTAAGCATCTTCTCGTTGCCTTCCTGCGTATCTTTCAGGGTGGCGTGGTTGGCATCCAGTGTATATCTTCCCAGCTTGATCTGGCAGCTGGCATTCTCGCTGCGCTTTCCGGCTTTCAGCTGGATGAGGCTGTGGATGTGGGCATCAAGCTCTTCGGGAATAAAAGGCTTCTTGATATAGTTGTTGGCTCCGGCGGCATAACCTGCCTTCAGGTCCTTGGGTGAGGTGAGACCGGTGGTAAAGAGGATGATGGTTTCTCCATCCACCTCTCGGATGTTCTTCACCATCTCGATGCCGTCCATGATAGGCATGTCGATATCCGATACGATGACATCGGGCTGAAAGTCTCTCCACGCCTTCAGTCCTTCCTTGCCGTTAACGGCGGTTTTCACCTCATATCCTCCGATGATATCCTCGAAGCAGCTTTTCTCCATATAGGCGAGGTTTTCGTCATCCTCAACCAGGAGTAACTTAGTATCAGCCATAATCTTATCCGTTTTTGATGATTACGGGAGCCAAATCAGCCATTGTCTCCTTTTCCGCTGCAAAGATACATCTTTTTTGTGAAAAAGCCATATTAAAAGTGGGAGATTAACTTAAAGATAACGTTGGCGCCTTATCTCAGAATGGCAGTGCAAAGATACGGCTTTTTTGTGGAACCACCAAATTTTGGGTGGCTATAAGGGGCGATTTTCAGCAACTTTCAATTTGAAACTTCGTTAAAAATGATAACTCGCTCTAAATTGGACTTTGATTGA